>NZ_JBHWZJ010000397.1:0-6142 GCF_042728415.1 Streptomyces sp. NPDC060198
CTCCGGCAACCCGGACCGCCTGGAGACTGCCGTGGACCCGGGTGTATCCCTGTCTCTGGCTGAAGGATGCTGAGGCGAGGGGGGAAGGCCATGGCAATGACGCGGGCGAGGGCTCACAGCACGGACGGACAGCCGCACGAGAAGGATGCCGACCGGCGGTCGCCGGGTCGGACGCGGTTCGCGGGCGTGCTGATGATCCTGCTGTCGCTGATATCGGCGGCGGGGTGTTACGCGGTGCTCTCCTGGTGGTTGCCGTCGGAAGGTGAGCGCCTCCAGGACTACCGCGCGGCCGAATCGTGCTCCTCCCGCGCGGTGCGGCAGGGGTCGACGGACTGTCTGAGCACCTTGCGTCTCACCGTGGAGAAGACGGAGAGGAAGCACGGGGGGAAGAGCTATTACTACGAGGCGGCCCTGACGGACGAGGACGGCTGGCGGGGAACCGTGCGGGCCGGCGGCAAGGAGGGGCCGCTCCTGAGAGAGCTCGCACCCGGCGACCAGGTCACGGCCACCGTCTGGCGGGGCGACATCGTGGTGGTCAGCAAGGACGGCGAACGGCAGAACACCCCGCAGGCACCCCGTGACGAGCTCCAGATGAACGCCGCCGCCGGCGTGTTCGCCGCGCTCCTCGCGGCTCAGGCCTTCGTGTTCGGGGCGGTGCGTCTCGCCCGGCCCCGCGCCTACCGGTCCTGCCTGTGGTACCCGGACGGCAATACGCTGCTCACCATCAACTTCGGGATCTGCTTCGCGGTGGGTCTGCTCGCCGTGTGGATCGGCACCCCGACGTGGACGGTGCCCGCCGTCGCCGTACCCCGGGCCGCGCCCGGGGGGGGGGTGCCGCGGTAGCGCGCGCGGGGGCGGGGGTGTGTGGGCCGCCGGACGTCCGGCGCCACACTCCGCATGCCCTACTCCGTGGGCTCGATCCCGGCCCGCAGCAGACCGAAGGTGTACGCGTCCTCCAGCGCCTGCCAGGACGCGGCGATGACGTTCTCCGCGACCCCGACGGTCGACCATTCGCCGGCTCCGTCGCCGGTGGTGATCAGCACCCGGGTGGTGGACTCGGTGCCGGTACGCCCCTCCAGGATGCGGACCTTGTAGTCGACCAGTTCCAGCTTGGCGAGCTGCGGGTAGATCCGCTCCAGGGCGACCCGGAGCGCCCGGTCCAGGGCGTTGACGGGTCCGTTGCCCTCGGCGGTGGCGACGATCCGCTCGCCCTTGGCCCACAGCTTCACGGTCGCCTCGTTGGCGTGCACGCCGTCGGGGCGGTCCTCGACGATCGCCCGCCACGACTCGGTGCGGAAGTAGCGGGGCGGGGTGCCCGCGACCTCGCCCCGGAGCAGCAGTTCGAAGGAGGCGTCGGCCGCCTCGTAGGTGTAGCCCCTGAGTTCGCGCTCCTTGACGCGCTCGACGACGCGGCCGACCAGCTCGCGGTCGCCGCCGAGTTCGATGCCGAGCTCCTTGCCCTTCAGCTCGATCGAGGCGCGTCCGGCCATGTCGGAGACGAGCATCCGCATGCTGTTGCCGACGAGCGCGGGGTCGATGTGCTGGTAGAGGTCGGGGTCGACCTTGATCGCGGAGGCGTGCAGCCCGGCCTTGTGGGCGAAGGCCGAGACGCCCACGTACGGCTGGTGGGTGGAGGGGGTCAGGTTGACGACCTCGGCGATGGCGTGGGAGATGCGGGTCATCTCGCCGAGCGCGCCCTCGGGGAGCACCGTCTTGCCGTACTTCAGTTCCAGGGCGGCGACGACCGGGAAGAGGTTGGCGTTGCCGACGCGTTCGCCGTAGCCGTTGGCGGTGCACTGGACGTGGGTGGCACCCGCGTCGACGGCCGCGAGGGTGTTGGCGACGGCGCAGCCGGTGTCGTCCTGGGCGTGGATGCCGAGCCGGGCGCCGGTGTCGGCGAGGACGGTGGAGACGACGGCCTGGACCTGGGCGGGGAGCATCCCGCCGTTGGTGTCGCAGAGGATGACGACATCGGCGCCGGCCTCGGAGGCGGCGCGGACCACGGACTTCGCGTATTCGGGGTTGGCGCGGTAGCCGTCGAAGAAGTGCTCGCAGTCGACGAAGACCCGGCGGCCCTGTGCGCGCAGGTGGGAGACGGTGTCGCGGACCATCTCCAGGTTCTCGTCCAGGGTGGTGCGCAGGGCGAGTTCGACGTGGCGGTCGTGGGACTTGGCGACCAGGGTGATCACCGGGGCGCCGGAGTCGAGCAGCGCCTTGACCTGCGGGTCCTCGGCGGCCTTTCCGCCGGCCCTGCGGGTCGCGCCGAACGCCACGAGCTGGGCGTTGGCGAAGGTGATCTCCTGCTGGGCGCGGGCGAAGAACTCCGTGTCCCGGGGGTTGGCGCCGGGCCAGCCGCCCTCGATGAATCCGACGCCGAAGTCGTCCAGGTGCCGGGCGATGGTCAGCTTGTCGGCGACCGTCAGGTTGATGCCTTCACGCTGTGCACCGTCGCGCAGGGTGGTGTCGAAGACATGGAAACTGTCGTCGGTGGCGGTGGCCTTGTTGGTCATGCTGATGCGACTCCTGTCGGATGAGTGGATCCGGACGATCTGGCTCCACTTGCCCCCATCATCCCGCGCACGCCGCCCCGGCCTGGGTGGGGGCCGGAAAACGAAAAAACCCCTCGCGGGTGCGAGAGGTCTGCGCGCGGGTCTGGGGCACGATGAGCGTGCCGTACGTGGTGGTACGGGACGTCACTGCGGACCGGCGCGCCTGCTGCCAATAATCGTGGACAACGAGGACACGGGAGCATTTTGGCACAGCACCGCCCCCGTGACGGGCCCGTCTCAGAATGCGGTCGTGACACTCGTCTCGTCCGAGGGCCGCCCGGGACCGGGTGCGGCCGTCTCCCCCGCGCCGACCCGGTGCAGGTCCAGTTCGCGCGTCTCTCGCATGCTCAGGTAGACGACGAGCGAGACGGCGGCGCAGCCGGCCACGTACCAGAAGTACCCGGACTCGGCGCCCGCGTCCTTGAACCAGAGCGCGATGTACTCGGCCGTCCCGCCGAAGAGCGCGTTGGCGACGGCGTACGGGAGGGCCACTCCGAGCGCGCGGATGCCGGTCGGGAAGAGCTCGGCCTTCACGCAGGCGTTGATGGAGGTGTAACCGGTGACCACGACGAGGGCAAGCAGCGACAGACCCAGGGCGGGCCAGAAGGTACCCGCGTGCCGGAGCATCGTCATGACCGGCACCGTCAGGAGGGTGGAGCCGACGGCGAACCCGATGAGCAGCGGGCGCCGCCCGACCCGGTCGGAGAGCAGCCCGGCGAGCGGCTGGAGGCACATGAAGACGAAGAGCGCGCAGAAGCTGACGAGGGTGGCGGTGGACTTCTCCATCCCGGCGCTCTTGGCGAGGAACTTCGTCAGGTACGTCGTGTACGTGTAGTACGCGACGGTCCCGCCCATGGTCAGCGCGACGACGAGGAACGCCTCGCGCCGGTGGACCCACAGGGCCTTGAGCGTGCCCCGGTCGGCGTCCTCGGCGGCTCCGGACTCCGCGTAGACCTCGGTCTCCAGCATGGTGCGCCGCAGGTAGAAGACGACCGCCGCGCCGAGCGCCCCGACCACGAACGGCACCCGCCAGCCCCAGTCGTGCAGGGCGTTCTCGGACAGCGTGTGCTGGAGCAGGATGAGGAGCCCGAGCCCGATCAGCTGACCGGCGGTCATCGACACGTACTGGAAGCTGGAGGCGAACCCGCGCCGGTCGGGGCGTGAGGCCTCGGTGAGGTACGTGGCGCTGGCCGCGTACTCGCCCCCCACCGACAGGCCCTGGAGCAGCCGGGCCACCATGAGCACGGCCACCCCGCCGTACCCGGCGACCGCGTAGGTCGGGGCGACGGCGATGAGGATCGCGGAGGCCGACATCAGCGAGACGGTGAGGGTCAGCGCGGCCTTGCGGCCCCGGCGGTCACCGATCCTCCCGAGGAGCCAGCCGCCGACCGGCCGCATGAAGAACCCCACGGCGAAGATGCCCATGGTGTTCATGAGGTTCGCGGTCCCGTTGCCCTCGGGGAAGAAGGCGTCCGCGAAGTAGACCGCGAAGGTCGCGTACACGAACCAGTCGAACCACTCGACCATGTTCCCGGCCGAACCGACCCAGATCCTCTTCCACTGCTCTCGTCCCATGGTCGGCCACCGTGCCGCAGGCCGGGGAGCGCGGACAAGGGAGCGGAGGGGAACGATCCGGATTACTTGCGTACGTTGCGTACACCGGCGGACGGTCCGGCTCCGGGGGTGAGGGCGGTGATCGTCGGTGATCGCGCCCGACGCGCGGCTCGGAAGGCGGGGTGGCCCGCGCGCCGTGCTTCCACCGCGGCGGCCCGGGGTAGAGCCCCTCATGACCACGAGCACACCCCCGAGCGACCCCGCCCCGGCCGTCACGGTCCGGGTCTGCGCCGCGATCGTCGAGAGCGGCGAGATCTGCCTCATCCGCCGTACCCGCCCCGGCGGGGAGCAGCACTCCCTGCCCGGTGGCCTCCTCGCCCCGGACGAGCAGGTACCGGACGCGCTCGCCCGCGAACTCCGGGAGGAGCTCACTCTCGACGTCGGCGCGCTGCCTTCTCCGCCTCGGCTGCTCTGGGTCCAGGATCAGATCACCACGCGGCCCGGCCGGCCCGGCACGTTCCGCCGGCTCCACCTGATCCACTCCCTGGTGCTCCCCCGCCGCGTCCGGGACTCCCTGCCGGACACCGAACAGGACGCCGAGTACCCCACCAGCGTGGTGTGGGTCCCCCTGGCGAAGGCGGCGGACCTGCACCTCTATCCCGCCGTGGCCGAGGTGCTCGGCCTGCTGCTCCCGGCCGCCGCCCCGCCCCGCCCCGTACTGCTGCCGCCGATCACCGACCGGACGTACCGCTGGCGCTGACGAGGCACCGGCGCCGACGAGGCCGGAGAAGACGCCGGGCCCCCGCCCAGGGGAAGGCGGGGGCCCGGAACGCGAGTACGGGACTCACTCGTCGTCGGTGATCAGCGGGTCCTTGGGACCGGTCTTGTCGCGCAGGTCCCTGCGCGCGTCGCCCACGGCGTCCTTCGCGACGCCCTTGGCCTGG
Organism: Streptomyces sp. NPDC060198; assembly: GCF_042728415.1. NCBI lineage: Bacteria > Bacillati > Actinomycetota > Actinomycetes > Kitasatosporales > Streptomycetaceae > Streptomyces > Streptomyces sp. NPDC060198. The sequence goes on from NZ_JBHWZJ010000397.1 coordinate 5,048, forward strand.
TCGGCCTTGCCTTCGGCGACCTTGCCGCGGTTGCCGGTCATCTTGCCCATGGCTTCCTTGGCCTTGCCCTTGACCTTGTCCTTGCTTCCCTCAGTCACGGGGCCTCCTCGGACGGACGAACCTTGCACTGCCAACGTAGGTCACCCCGGCAGTGCCTGCAGGACGGCGCCTGCCCGGCGAAGCCCGGGCGAAACGGAAGGCGCGGGAAGCCGCCGGGGCCGGACTCCCCGCCCCGCCGCCCAGTAGGGTCGGCCCGGTGATCGAGACCATCGTCTTCGACGTCGGCGAGACGCTGACCAACGACAACCGGTACTGGGGCTCCTGGGCCAACTGGCTGGACGTCCCCCGGCACACGATGAGCGCCCTGGTGGGGGCGGTGGTGACCCAGGGCCGCGACAACTCCGACGCGCTGCGCCTCGTCCGCCCCGGCATCGACGTCGAGGCCGAGTGGCGGGCCCGCGAGGCGGCGGGCAGGGGCGAGTACCTGGACGAGTCGGACCTCTATCCGGACGTACGGCTGACCCTGGGCCGGCTCCGCGAGCTCGGCGTCCGCGTGATCGTCGCGGGGAACCAGACGGCCCGCGCCGGAGAGCTGCTGCGAGCGCTGGAGCTGCCCGCCGATCTCGTCGTGATGTCCGAGGAGTGGGGCGCCGCCAAGCCGGACCCGGCGTTCTTCGCCCGCGTCCTCGGCGTCTCCAACACCCGCTCCGAGCACACCCTGTACGTCGGCGACCACCCGGCCAACGACGTGTTCCCCGCCCACGCGGCGGGCCTGCGCACCGCGCACCTGCGGCGCGGACCGTGGGGCCACTGGTGGGCCGACGACCCGGCCGTCCGCGCCACGGCGGATTGGTCGGTCGACTCGCTCGCCGAGGTGGCGGAGCTGGTGCGGGGGGAGCGGGAGTAGGCGGGCGAGCCTGTCACCGCAGGGGGCGCCCGTGTCTCCGCCGAGAAGTCCTTCTCGATGTCCGACCGGAGGACGCCCTTCTCGCGCTTCTCGCGGCCGCCGGACAGGCGCTCACCAGCACCCGAGGTGCCTGACCAGCCCCCGTTCACACCTCGTGCGCGACACGAAGGCCGCGCCCGGCAGGACCC
>NZ_JBHWZJ010000398.1:0-6113 GCF_042728415.1 Streptomyces sp. NPDC060198
GCTCGGCCGGAGTTGATCAACTCCGGCCGAACCCCGCCCTTTCCCCACCCGGACTCACCGGGCGCATCGCACACGCGTCAGCTGCCGCCGCCGCAGCCGCCCCCGCCGCACGAGGATCCGCCGCCGCACGAGTGACCACCGCCGCAGGAGTGACCACCGGAGTGACCGGAGTGGCCTCCGCCGGACGAATCGCCGCTGTCACCGGCCCACCAGCTGTTGTCCCCCGACGACCGCCTGCGCGACGACGAACGACGCGCCTTGGGCGTGCGCACCGAGTACCCGCGCGGTCCGCCCCGCGCCGCGGTACCGCCCGCACGTCCTCCGCGCACGGAGGACGCCGGCCGGGTCCTCCCCGACCACCTCACGGCCGTCACGACGACCCCTGCCACCGCCAGTACGATCAGCCCCACCAGGACGTACGTCACGCCCTCACATCCTTCCGTCCCCCGAGCGGCCCCCGCCGCCCACCGGACCTGTCCGGCTGCCCACTGGATTCCCCGGCCTTCTCCGCGCCAAAGCGGACTTGAGCAACTCCAGAGCTTGCCGACAGGCCCTTCGCCCGGGACGAAGCCGACGATCCCGTCGACACGCGCACCGGATGCCCTCACGAACGGTCCGCACCGCCCCGACCCTCCGCCCGGACGCCGGTGCGGCACTCCCCCGGTGGGTCGACGTCCGAGCGGGCCCAGGAAGCAGCCACACATTCCCAAACAGCGTGCACTCCCTCATGGTGCGTCAATTGCGGTCCACCGCCTGAGGAAATCCCAAACAGTGTGCACCAAGAGGTTCGCGACCCACGTCTCCTACTGTTCTTCCTGAAGCCGGGGACCGAGCGACGCACCCACCCGTGAAAGGTCCCCTCTAGTCAAGGAGGAACCACGTGCAACTGAGACTGATGTACGTGATCATCGCGGTCCTCGCGGCGCTTCTCGCCGCCGCGGCCGGCAGCTTCATGGCCGTCATCGACGGAGGGCGCCCCACCGCGGCCCTCAGGGCCGGCGCGTTCGCCTTCGTGGGCGCCCTGTCACTCCTCATCGTCGTCATGGGCGCCTTGGGTGTGGTGGGCTCATGAGCCGCTCGGAAGCCCCTCAAGGGCGCCGAACGGTCCCCGCCCCCTCCTCCCCCGAGCAGGTGCTCGCGAAGGTACGCCAGCACCTCGCGCAACTCTCGAAGCTCATGAGCACCCCTGACGCGGCCCGGCTCGTCCTCGGTCTGCTGTACCTGAGCCGGGCCCCGCACAGCGTCTCCAAGCCCGGTGTGCCGACCTGGTCGTGGCTGTCGAGCCGGCCGGCCAGGCCCGATTCGGGAATCCATCGAGCTGTCGGACAGGCGTTGGCCCACTGCCTTCCCACATTCGGAGCCCGGGACTCCGACAGGGGTGTGATGAGCCTGGTGCCCGTGCCCCCCGCCGCGTCCGACGCCCTGCTGCATTCCCTCATCGAGGTCATCGGATCCACCCGGCAGGTCGGCCTGTTGCTCGACCAGTGCCTACGCGATCTCTCCACTGCGCAGACCGACGGCAGCCGCTACTTCACCCCCCGTGACATGGCACACCTGATGGTCGGCGCGGTCGTCCCCCACGACCGACACAGAGTTCTGGACCCGGCATGCGGTTCGGGAGGACTACTGGTCGAGACCCACCGCTACGTCAGCGAGCGCGTCGGGGTGAGCCCGGCCCTGTCCCTGCAGGGAAGGGAACAGCACACTCCCACCTCACAAGTGGCGGCCATGAATCTGGCGTTGCGGGCCATCGAGGCCCGCTTCCTGGCGCCCGGGGACAGCCTCACCGAGCCCGAACCCGAGCTCCACGACATCATTCTGGCCAACCTCCCCTTCAACCAACGCGACTGGGCGCCGTACACCGGCGCGGGTCTCGACCGCCGCCGGCCGGCTTCCCCGGTTCCTGTCGATTCCCGGTGGCCGGAGGGCCCGCCTCCCCGGGGCTCCGCCAACTCCGCGTGGATCCAGCACATCGCCCATGCCCTGGCCCCGGGTGGACGAGCTGCCTTCCTGATGGCGGACACCGTGGCCGGCACCCGTCAGGCCGCCGCCCAAAGGCTCCGCGAACGCCTCCTGCGGGACGACCAGGTCGAGTGCCTGATCGCACTGCCTCCACGCGTCTTCGGTCATGCCCGGACCAACACCGCCTGTCTGTGGGTGCTCAACAAGGACAAGAGCGCGCGTCCGGGCTGGGGCACTCGTGACCGCCGCCGACAGGTGCTCTTCATCAACGCGCGGCGAGCCTTCGAGCCGGTCCCGGGATCGAGGGCACGAATGCTGGGAGGGAAGAATGCGGCACTGATTCTGGAGACCCTCGCGACATGGCGAGGCCTCTTCGAGGACGGTGCCGCGGCAGCCCCGTACGCCGACAGGACCGGCTGGTCCCGAAGCTGCTCCAGCGAGGAGATCGCCGACAACGGGTTCAGTCTCATGCCCACTTCGTACGCGTGGGAACCCCCGAGCCCCGAGCAGGACACGCGAGACCGGATCGACCGTCTCAAGTTCGAACTGGCCGATCAGTTCGACCGGATGCACGACCTTGAACTCCGTCTGCTTGACGCGTTGGAGGAGATCTGATGGATGCCGTCACCCACCCGAGAGGCTCGGACACCGCGGTCTGGCCGACCACCTCCCTCATGCTCGAGCAAGGCCACAGGCGTATCCACACCACGACCGGTGGCGTCGACAGCGCCGAGACCGGACGAGCCCCAGGGATCGTCGGCTCGGAGTTCGTACGTGACGGCAGAATTCTCTCGCCGCGGACCAACGACTCCGTGGCGGACGAACAGCCCGGCGTCCGCTCGCTCAGGGAGGGCGACCTGGCCGTCGTACTGGTCAGACGCGTGGGTGATTCCGCGCTGGTCACCTCGGAACACGCGGGATGGCCGGCGACCAGGTCGATCGGCATCGTCCGTGCGGACCCGCACGTGGTGCGCTGGCTGCACATCTGGCTCCAGACGCCCACGGCCAAGGCTCGGATCTACGAGGACGTGACGGCACACGTCGAACCCACGACCAGCCTCGACACTCTCCGCCGCATGTGGTTTCCGCTGCCGCCGCCGGACACCGTCACCGCCTACCACCGGGTCTTCGGTCTCATCGAGGAGATGGCCTCCGTCTACCGGGAGACAGCGCGCAAAGCGGTGCGACTGGCGGACGCGCTCCACGACGAACGGGTGTCCTCGGGGTCCCCTCGGGATACTCGACCGCTCGCCGCAGTAGCCGTGTTGAAGACGGGCAAAGGTTCCGAACGCTCGCTCACGCGGTCGCCCTCGGATGCCACCGTCGACGTGGTCGCGCCCAAGGACCTCTACGACCTCCCGGTCCCGCACGTCCATCGGTTCCGTCTGTCCGGCCAGGTCGGGGAGGGCGAGGCGCATCCCCCGGGCACCCTCCTGGTGAGCACCCGTGGTGCCGACGCGCACACCGTCGTGACGAGCCGGCCGGCGAAACCCCTCAGAAGCGTCGTCGCCGTGCGGCCCCTCGACGACGCGGACGTCTGGTGGCTCCTTCACGAACTCCGAAGCCGGAGTGCCGACGTCGCGGGACGCGCGCAGGGCGAGAAGGGCCGCGAGATCTCCGCCCTCGCCCTCAAGCGGCTGGAGATCACCTGGCCGGACCGGTTCGCACGGGCCTCGTTCCACCGCGCGGTCGAGCCCTTGCACGCAGCGGCGAAGCTCCTCGTCTCCAAGATCGCGACTCTGCACGCCTTGCGGGACGCACTGCTGAGCGACATCGCGGCGAAAGCCGGCGTTCTGCGGGAACCGGACGCGGATCGGGAAGCACGGGGCGCCGGCACCTCCACACCGCTGAGATCCCCGGACCGCGCGCGGGCCGCGCGGGGCGGCCGATGAGCCAGGATGGGCCCCAGAGGCTCGACGGACACCCGAGTGAGAACGGTGGAGACATGAACACCAGGCCGCTGCTGAACCGCAGGCTGGACGGGCACGGGACGACGATCTTCGCGGAGATGTCGGCCCTCGCGCTCACGACCGGCGCCATCAACCTGGGGCAGGGCTTCCCCGACACCGACGGCCCCGAGGAGATCCGCGAGGCCGCCGTCCGGGCGTTGCGTGAAGGCAAGGGCAACCAGTACCCGCCCGGCCCCGGCGTCCCCGAACTGCGTACCGCCGTCGCCGACCACCAGCAGCGCTTCTACGGCCTCTCCTTCGACCCCGACACCGAGGTCCTGGTCACGGCGGGCGCCACCGAGGCGATCGCCGCGAGCATGCTGGCCCTCCTGGAGCCGGGCGACGAGGTCATCGCCTTCGAGCCCTTCTACGACTCGTACGCGGCGTCCATCGCCATGGCCGGCGGCGTCCGCGTCCCCCTCACCCTGCGCGCCCCCGACTTCCGCCCCGACCTCGACGCGCTCCGGGACGCCATCACCCCGCGCACCCGGCTGCTCCTCCTGAACAGCCCGCACAACCCGACCGGCATGGTCCTCACCCGCGAGGAACTCACCGCCATCGCACGGCTCGCCGTCGAACACGACCTCCTGGTCGTCACCGACGAGGTCTACGAGCACCTCGCCTTCGACGGGGACCACGTGCCCCTCATCTCGCTGCCCGGGATGCGCGACCGCACGGTCTCCATCTCCTCCGCCGGCAAGACCTTCTCGTTCACCGGCTGGAAGATCGGCTGGGTCACCGGCTCACCCGCCCTGGTCACCGCCGTCCGCACCGCGAAGCAGTACCTCACCTTCGTCAGCGGCGGGCCCCTCCAGTACGCCGCCGCCGAGGCGCTGCGCCTGCCCGACGCCTTCTTCACCGCCTTGCGCGAGGAGCTGCGCGCCAAGCGCGACCTGCTCGCCGACGGCCTGCGCGCGGCCGGCTTCGAGGTCTACCTGCCCCAGGGCACCTACTTCATCACCACCGACGTGGCCCCCCTGGGCGAGAAGGACGGCATCGCCTTCTGCCGCGCCCTCCCCGAACGCGCCGGCGTCGTCGCCGTCCCCAACTCCGTCTTCTACGACGACCAGGAGGCGGGCCGCACTCAGGTCCGGTTCGCGTTCTGCAAGCGGGAGGGTGTGCTGGAAGAGGCGGTTACCCGCCTCAAGCGGTTGGCGGTCTGACAGGGGGCGCGAAAAGAGCGCCGCCCGGTTGCTTCGGGGTGCGGGACCTGCTCAAAAAAAACCCTGTTCCCGGAGCGACCACGGTTCACTCGGTGTCCTTGGGGTGTCTCGGGGACGCGTACACGAGGATCACGGTGGCAGTCTCCGTGCTGACCAGGTAACGCACTCGACCACCGCTGGTGACCTCGTAATCCCACTGGTCCAGGTCGGAACCCTTCCACGCTTTGGTGCCGTGCCTGCCGCGCAACTGATGCTGGCGATTCCAGTTGGACCGGGTCAGGAGGTCACTCCGGAGAGCATCAAGGCAGCGATGCGCGCTCGGCAGGGCCACGCGACCCAGTTCCTCCCAGCCCGTCACCGCCTCTGTGGTCCCGAAGACGACGTTCCACCCGTTGAGGGGCGGAACGCTCACTCGGTCTCCTTTCTTCGGGCTCACCCACGCACCTCGACCTGACCGAGGTCATCACCGTCGAGCGGACGCAACGATTCCCTGAGCTGCTCGGGATCGGCATTGATGCGTGCTGTGGCGCGCCAGGAGACGATCGCGCGGTGCACAGCCTCTCCCGCCCCCAGTTCGGCGGCGTCCGACAGCGCTTCGAGAAGCTCGACGGTGAAAGCCCGAACCTCTTCCGCGTCCAGGTGTCGCGCCCAGGGGAACACCTCGGGCAGGGCGAGGAGGAGCGCCCTGGCGCCGTCATCCTGCTTCATCAGTGCGAGGAAGAGCCGCGAAGCGGTGGTCAGGTTCTCCTCCGCACCCTCCGCGCGTACAGCCGTGGTCAGCACCATGTCCGGCGCGTCCCGATGGGTGACCCGAAGCCGCCCCAGGGCAGCAGCTCTGGCCGCGACACCTTTGGGGTTGCGGGACAGATCGGTGAAGGAGACGGATTCCGTTTCTGCGTCCAGACGCACGATGGACATAATCAGAGATTACTCAGATCACGATCTGATTTCAAGGGAGACTGTCCGACCCTCAGTGCGCGCACCTTGACCTTCTGCAAGCGGGAGGGTGTGCTGGAAGACGCGGTCGGAAGGCTGGCCG
>NZ_JBHWZJ010000399.1:0-6044 GCF_042728415.1 Streptomyces sp. NPDC060198
ATCCTCGCGTGGCCCGCTCCCGCTGTGTCCGTTCCTCGAATCTCCGCTCGTCGATCAGGCGACGCGCGCGACCCGCTCCGACTTCTCGCTCTTCCAGAAGCCGGAGAAGGTGATCCGGTCCTTCGGGAGGCCCGCGCGGACGAGGTGGCGGCGGCCCTCGGTGGCGAGGGTGGATTCGCCGACGACGAAGGCGTACCCGGCCGCGTCCACGGTGTCGTGGCGGCGGAGTTCCTCCAGGGCGGCGGCGCCGGGCACCGCGGTCGCGTCGTCGCGGACGACCCAGGTCACCAGGACGCCGGGCGGCGCGTCGAGCGGGCGGCGGTCCTCGGCGAGCGGGACCTCCTGGATGACCCTGCCCACCGTGTCGCGCGGGAGCGAGCGGAGGATGCCGGCCGTCGACGGCAGCCCGCTCTCGTCGGCGACCACGAGCACCTCGGTGGCGTCGTCCGGGTGGTCGAAGATGCGGCCCTGGTCCAGCAGGGCGACCGGGTCGCCCGGGCGGGCCGCGCACGCCCAGATCGCCGCGCCGCCCTCGGGCTCGCCCTCCGGGCCGAAGTGCACGACGAAGTCGATGTCCATCTCGGCCGCCTCGGGGCGGAAGTCGGCCACCGTGTAGTTGGCGCAGTGCGGCCGTACGTCCTCGGGAAGGGCGAAGTAAGGGTCCCACCAGCGCTTCGCGCCGGCGAGCTCCGGCATGACGAACTCCTCCTGGTGCGGCCGGCGCAGGAAGAGGCGGAACCAGTGGTCGTATCCCAGCCAGGGGAAGTCCCCGAGGTTGGCACCGGTGATCGTCACCCGCTGCATCGACGGGGAGAAACGCTCGCTGCGGACCACTTCGCCGCGGAACAGAACGGGATGCTTCGGCATGAGCCTGGGAGTTTTCGCCACAAAGGAAGGTTAGCCTAAGTTAACCGGGCGTCAACAGGTGGTCCGCATGTCTCCGTGTCTCCGTCGCCTCCCGCGCTTCTCCCGCCGGGTTCCGCCCCCGCCCTCGGCCCGCCCTGCTCACCTGCAACGAACGAGCGAGCTGCTGCAAAAAATCTATAGAGCCTCGCTTGTTTGATGAGAAAGCACGGGAAAACCTCTCGCACGAGCCTTGTGGCCGCCCGCGTGAGGTCCTTACTGTCGCCTCACCTCACGACGCCCGCTCCGCCTCGAACGTCCAGGGCGGTTCGCGCCCGACACGAGAATCGAGCTGGGGATGGCACGAATGGCACGGAGCGGTAAGGGGAGCGGTACGGCGAGGACGGGGCGGAGAACCGTGGCGGCCGTCGTCGCCGCGGCGGGGATCTGCCTCGGGCTCGGCGGCGGTGCGACGGCCCAGGCGGACACCGCCGCCCGTACGGACGCCGCCACCTCGCGTACGGGCGATGCGGCCCCACCCGTGGTGACCCGGGCCGGCCTGGACCCGGCGCTGGTCGCGGGGGCGGGTGCGGACCTCGGGTTCGTCGAGCAGGAGGCGGAGAACGCGGTCACCGACGGGAAGGTCATCGGGCCCGACCGGAGCGCCTACGCCCTCCCCGCGGAGGCGTCCGGGCGGCGGGCGGTGACTCTTCAGCCGGGCCAGTACGTCGAGTTCACGCTGCCGAGTGCGGCCAACGCGATCACCGTGCGGTACAGCATCCCCGACGCGCCGGACGGCGGCGGCATCACCGCACCGCTCGACGTGACGGCGGCCCCGGCAGGGCGGGGACGGGGAGCGGCCCTCCCGACGACGCGGAAGACCCTCACGCTGACGTCCCAGTACTCCTGGCTCTACAACCAGTATCCGTTCTCCAACGACCCGAACGCCGGTCTGCTGCACGAGGACTGGTGGATCACGGAGTGCGGGTGCGTACCCGCCGCCACCAGCCCCGCCCCGGCGATCGGCAAGCCGTTCCGGCCCAGCCACTTCTACGACGAGCAGCGCCTCAAGCTGGGCCGGACGTACCGGGCGGGGGACACCGTCCGGCTGTCCGTACCCGAGCGCGCCGGGGCGGTGGCGACGACCGTCGACGTCCTCGACTCGCAGCTGGTGGCGCTGCCGCGCGTGGTGCCGCTCGCGGCGAACGTGCTCGCCTTCGGCGCCGACCCGACCGGCCGGAAGGACTCGGCCGGCGCGATCGACCGCGCCATCGCCTTCGCCCGGCGCGCCCACCTCACCGTCTACATCCCGCCGGGCACGTACCAGGTCGACCGGCACATCATCGTGGACGACGTCACGATCGAGGGTGCCGGAAGCTGGTACACGATCATCAAGGGGCGCCAAGTCACCCTGTCCACACCGGCCGACGACGGCTCCGTGCACACCGGGGTCGGGTTCTACGGCAAGGACGCCGCCGACGGCGGCAGCCACCACGTCCGCCTCTCCGGCTTCGCCATCGAGGGCGACGTACGCGAGCGCATCGACACCGACCAGGTGAACGGCGTCGGCGGGTCGCTCACCGACTCCCTGATCGAGGGGCTCTACGTCCACCACACCAAGGTCGGCATGTGGTTCGACGGCCCCATGTCGAACCTGCGGATCACCGGCAACGTCATCACCGACCAGATCGCCGACGGCATCAACTTCCATACCGGTGTCACGGACTCGGCCGTACGGAACAACTTCGTGCGCAACTCCGGCGACGACGCCCTCGCCCTGTGGTCGGAGAAGACGAGCGACGCCCGCAACACCGTCGACCACAACACCGTGCAGTCCCCGGTCCTCGCCAACGGCATCGCGATCTACGGAGGTTCGGACACCACGGTCTCCCACAACCTGGTCGCCGACCCCGTCCGCGAGGGCAGCGCCCTGCACGTGGGCTCCCGCTTCGGCGCCGAACCGTTCACCGGGTACCTCCGCTTCACCGGCAACACCACCGTCCGCGCCGGTACGTACGAGCTGAACTGGAACATCGGACTCGGCGCCATCTGGTTCTACGCCCTGGAGCGGAACATCGACGCGGACGTCCGGGTCACCGGCGACAGATATCTCGACAGCACCTACAACGCGGTCATGCTGGTCGCCGACTGGCCGGTGAAGGACACGTACAAGATCAGCGGCGTGCACTTCAAGGACGTACGGGTCGACGGCACAGGCACCTCGGTGGTCAGCGCCCGGGCCGCCGGTTCGGCGTCCTTCGAGAACGTGGACGCCCGCAACGTCGGCGCGGTCGGCATCAACAACTGCGGATCGTTCAACTTCCCTGCCACGGGTTCGGAGTTCGCCCTCGACGACCTCGGCGGCAACGACGGCGGCGGCACCACCGGCCCGTGGTTCGGCGCCTGGCAACTGCCGAACACCCTCACCTGCGACGACCGCCCGCCCGTCGTCGCGCCCCCGGCGCCCGCGCCTTGGTGAACTGCCCGGTGACCCGCTCGGAGCGACCCCGCTCGTAAGGGGCGCCGCTGTCCGGCCCGAAGGTCCACGCCCACCCCGCTTGCCGGGAGCGGAGTCGACGTTCGGGCCGGACCGCTCGTACACCGGGCCCTGCGCTGACCCGGCTCCGCCCGCGCGCGGCCGGGGCCCGGCCTTTCCGCGGAGTTCACTCGTCCGCCGCCTTCCGCTCGCCCGGAGCTGGGACCATCGCGGCCGTCCGGCAGCAGTGGATCGCCGTGCACCGTCGCGCAACGGAGGACAGATGGCACCGAAGAGAACGTACGCCGCACTCGGCGCCCTGGTCGTGGCCGGTGGCCTGCTGGCCGGCACGGGCGCGGCGAGCGCGCACCAGAAGCCCGCAGCGCCGCTCGCCTTCCAGCGCGCGGCGACGTACCCGGTCTTCCAGAACCGGCCCGCGGGCGAGGACCCGGCCACGGCCACCGTCGCCGAGATCTCCGCGACGAGCGAGGACGGCCGGACCCTCGTCCACACCGACGCGCTCGCCCGCCGTATCGGCTTCCTCGACATCAGCGACCCCAACAAGCCGCGTGGACTCGGCACGCTGTCCCTGGCCGCACTCGGCGACGCCGAGGACGAACCGACCTCCGTCGCCGTGGTCGGCCCGTACGTACTCGTCGTGGTCAACACCAGTGCCTCCTTCACCCAGCCGTCCGGACGCCTCGACGTCATCTCGCTGCGCGACCGCCACCGGGTCACCAGCTTCGACCTGGGCGGCCAGCCGGACTCCATCGCGATCACCGAGGACGGGCGGTACGCCGCCGTCGCGATCGAGAACGAGCGCGACGAGGAAGCGACCCCGCCCGGCGGCGAGGAGGGCGACCTCCCGCAGGCCCCGGCCGGGTTCGTGCAGATCGTGGACCTCAAGGGCGGCTCGCCGCAGCGGTGGCGCACCCGCGCGGTGCCGTTCACCCGCCTCGACGGCAGCGCACTCCCGGTGCTGGCCGCCGCCGGCATCGCCGAGCCCACCGACCCGGAGCCGGAGTACGTCTCCGTCAACGGCCGCGACCAACTCGCGGTCACCCTCCAGGAGAACAACGGCATCGCGCTGATCGACCTGCCGACCGGACGGATCACCAAGGCCTTCAGCGCCGGTACGGACACGGTCACCGGCATCGACACCGTCAAGGACGGCGTGATCGACCAGACCGGATCGATCACCGACGTGCCGCGCGAGCCCGACGCCGTCGGCTGGGTCGACGACCGCTACCTGGCGACCGCCAACGAAGGCGACTGGAAGGGCGGCACCCGCGGCTGGTCCGTCTTCGACAGCCGTACCGGGAAGGTCGCGTGGGACGCGGGCAACACCTTCGAGCGGCTCGCCGTCCGCTACGGCCTCCATGACGAGGACCGCTCCGCGAAGAAGGGCACCGAGCCCGAGGGCGTGGCGGTCGCCACCTACCACGGGGTCCGTTACGCCTTCGTGGGCTCGGAGCGGAGCAACTTCGTCGCCGTCTACGACCTGACCGAGCCGACCGCCCCCGTCTTCCGGCAGATCCTGCCCACCACCAACGGCCCCGAGGGCCTGCTGCCGATCCCGTCCCGGGACCTCCTCGCGGTCTCCAGTGAGGAGGACGACGCCTCGGTCAACGTACGGGCCTCCGTCAGCCTCTTCCGGCTGGGCGCGGGGACACCGGCGTTCCCGAGCATCTTCTCCGCCTCCGACTCCACGGGCGCGCCCATCGGCTGGGGAGCGCTCGGCGCCCTGTCGGCCGCCCCCGGCAAGCCGCACGAGCTGTACACCGTGACCGACGCGGCGTACTCCCTCACCCGGATCATGACCATCGACACGGCCCGTCGGCCCGCGGTCATCACCCGCGCCCTCCCCGTCAAGGATGCGACGGGCAAGCCGGTCGGCTACGACGCCGAGGGCATCTACGCCCGCCCCCAGGGCGGGTTCTGGCTCGCGGTGGAGGGCGCCACGGGCGCCGGCAACCAACTGGTACGCCTCGACCGCGACGGAACCACCCGTCAGACCGTCCCGCTCCCGGCCGACATCGCCGCGGGGCTGACGAAGCAGGGCTTCGAAGGCGTCACCGCGACCACCGACCGCCTGGGCCACGAGGTCGTCTGGGCCACCCTGCAACGCGAGGTCAAGGGCGACCCCACCGGAGTCGTCCGCCTCGGCAGGTACGACGTACAGGCCGCAACCTGGAGCTGGTACGGATACCGGATCGGCACCACGACCACCCCGGGCGACTGGATCGGCCTCTCCGAAATCACGGTGGTCGGGGACAAGTTGGCGCTGATCGAGCGCGACAAGCTCAGCGGCCCCGCCGCCGTGATCAAGCAGATCCACACCATCGACCTGCCCAAGTCCGCTGCTCCCGCCGGTGCGTTGCCGGTCCTGCCCAAGACCCTCGCCAAGGACGTGCTGCCTGAACTCCGGGCCACGGGCGGCTGGACCCAGGAGAAGCTCGAAGGGCTGACCGTGGGCGCGGACGGGCAGGTCTACGCCGTCACCGACAACGACGGCCTCGCGGACGCAACGGGCGAGACGGTGTTCCTGCGGCTGGGGTCGAGCCGGAAGGTCTTCGGGCGGGACTGATCCGGACGGCGGAAGGCGGGCAGCCCCGCGTACATCCGGCCGTCCTGACAGTCGACGCCGAGATTCTCGCCGGATTTTCACGGTCTGCCCGCGCCGAGCCGGTCGGCGACCCGCCGCACCTCACCGGCAGGCGTGACG
>NZ_JBHWZJ010000400.1:0-6019 GCF_042728415.1 Streptomyces sp. NPDC060198
TCCGGCCTTCCGGCCTTCCGGCCTTCCGGCCTTCCGGCCTTCCGGCCTTCCGGCCTTCCGGCCTTCCGGCCTTCCGGCCTTCCGGCCTTCCGGCCCTTCCCGCGTTCCGGCCCTTCCCGCGGCCGTGCCCGCCGGTGTGCCGTTCAGCCGCGCAGCGTCTTCAGCGCCCCGGCCCAGCGCTCCAACTGGTCGAGCACACGGGTGAGTTCCTTCTCCCGGGTTCCGGTGGGAGCGAAGACCGGGTACTCCGCGAAGTCGTCCGAGAGGTTCAGCGCGAGCTGCGCCTGCACCGTGGCGAGCTGGAGCTCGGCGGCGACGCCCCGCAGATGCTCCGCCGCGCGTACCCCGCCCGCGAACCCGAGGCTGACGAAACCGGCGGCCTTGTCGTTCCACTCGTCGTAGAGGTGGTCGAGCGCGTTCTTCAGCACGGCCGGGGCACTGTGGTTGTACTCCGGGGTGACGAAGAGGAATCCGTCGAACCCCGCGACCGTCGCCGCCCAGCGCCGCGTGTGGGCGTGCTCGTACCGCCCGGACCGGGGCGCATGCGCCTCCTCGTCGAAGGCCAGGTCGTGGTCGGCGAGGTCGACGACCTCGTAACGGGCGTCCGGGCGCCCGGCGGCGACGGTGTGCGCCCAGTCGGCCACCGCCCGGGTCACACGACCCGGGCGGACACTGCCGACGACGACGGCGATGGTGGTCATGGCTGGTGTTTCCCCTCTGCTGGGTTTCCCTGGGACCGGTCCGTGCTCGTCAGCCGAACTGGCCCGGCTGGTAGTCGCCGGCCGGCTGCCGGACCATGACGTTCAGCCGGTTGAAGGCGTTGATGACCGCGACGAGCGAGACCAGGGCGACGAGCTGCTCCTCGTCGTAGTGCTTGGCCGCGGCCTCCCACGCCTTGTCCGTGACCCCGCCGGCCGCGTCCGCGATCCGGGTGCCCTGCTCGGCCAGTTCGAGCGCGGCACGCTCGGCCTCGGTGAACACCGTGGCTTCCCGCCAGACCGCGACCAGAGCGAGGCGCACCGCACTCTCCCCGGCCGCCGCGGCCTCCTTGGTGTGCATGTCGGTGCAGAATCCGCAGCCGTTGATCTGGCTGGCGCGGATCTTGACCAGCTCCTGCGTGGCGGCGGGCACGTTCAGCGCCGAGACCGCCTTCCCCGCCGCTGTGAAGTGCCCCAGCATCCTGGTGACGGCCGGGTTGCCGAAGAGGTCGAGCCGGGCGCTGTGAGTGGTCATGGTGGGCTCCTCGCCGGTGGTGGACACGCACCCCGTGGTGGTGCGTACACAGCTCAGACAGGGCAACCCCGCGGAATGTGACACGCCTCGTCGGCGAACCGGCTCCGGGGCGCCGCTCAGCGCGCCTGCGGCACCCACCGGTAGTGCAGTTCGGGCCGTCCCACCTGGCCGTAGTGCGGCCGGCGGGCGGCACGGCCGAGACCGACGAGGTGCTCCAGATAACGGCGTGCGGTGATCCGGGAGATACCCAGCGCCTCGCCGGTGGCCGCGGCCGTCACCCCGTCCGGCGCCCCGCGCAGCTCACGGGTCACCGCCTCCAGCGTCGGCGCGCTCAGCCCCTTCGGCAGCGTCGCCGGATGCGGGGCGCGCAGCACCCCGAGCGCCCGGTCCACCTCCTCCTGGCCGCTCGCCTCACCGGCCGCCGCCCGGAACTCCGCGTACCGCACCAGCCGGTCCCGCAGCGTCGGGTAGGTGAACGGCTTCAGCACGTACTGCACGACCCCCAGCGAGACGCCCTCCCGCACCACCGCGAGGTCCCTCGCCGAGGTCACCGCGATCACGTCGGCGCCGTGCCCGGCCGCCCGCAGCGCGCGCAGGAGCTGAAGCCCGTGGCCGTCGGGGAGGTACAGGTCGAGCAGCAGCAGATCGACGGGCTCCCGGTCCAGCGCCCGAACCGCCTCCGCCCGGGTGTGCGCCACCGCCACCACCTCGAAGCCCGCCACCCGTGCCACGTACATCCGGTGCGCGTCGGCGGCCACCGGGTCGTCCTCGACGACCAGGACCCGGATCACGCGTGCCCTCCCGCGGCGGTCCCGGGCAGGCCGGGGGCACGGTCGCCGATGGGCAGGCGTACGGAGAACTCCGCGCCGCCGTCCGGACCCCGCCCCAGCTCCACCGTGCCGCCGTTGCGCCGCACGGTCTGGCGGACCAGCGCGAGTCCGAGCCCCCGGCCCGTGCCGTGCGTCGACCAGCCGGTGCGGAAGACCGCCTCGGCGTCCTCGCGCCCGACCCCGGGGCCGTTGTCCGCCACCTTCAGCAGCAGCTCCCCGGCCTCGGCGACGGCGGTGACCGTGACCCGGGGACGGACGGGTGCCTGCGCCGGTGCCGGATCGTCCTCGCGAGGCGCGGGGACGGGGAGGGCGGCCGGGGCCAAGGGTCCCTCCGCCGCCGCGTCCGTCGCGTTGTCGATCAGATTGCCCAGCACCGTGACCAGGTCCCGCTGCGCCAGGGTGAGGGGCAGCACCCCGTCGTCGATCCGGCTGTCCTCGGCCAGTACCAGCTCCACCCCGCGCTCACCGGCCTGGGCCGCCTTGCCGAGCAACATGGCCGCGAGCACCGGCTCGGCGACCGCGGCCACCACCTGGTCCGTCAGCATCTGAGCCAGTTCGAGCTCGGCGGTCGCGAACCCCACCGCCTCCTCGGCACGGCCCAGTTCGATGAGGGACACCACCGTGTGCAACCGGTTCGCCGCCTCGTGCGCCTGCGCGCGCAACGCGTGCGAGAAGCCTCGCTCCGAGTCCAATTCGCCCGAAAGGGCTTGCAGTTCGGTGTGATCCCGCAGGGTCGCCACGGTGCCCCGCTGCTCTCCGCCCACCACCGGACGGGAGTTGAGCACGATCACCCGGTCCGCCGTCAGATGGAGCTCGTCCACCCGAGGCTCGGACGCCAGCAGCGCACCCGTCAGCGAGAGCGGCAGCGCCAGCGCGTCGACCCTCCGGCCGACCGCCTCGGGACCGAGCCCGAGCAGCTCCCGGCCCGCGTCGTTGATCAGCGCGATCCTGCGCTGCCCGTCCAGCATCAGCAGTCCCTCCCGCACCGCGTGCAGGGCCGCCTCGTGGTAGTCGTGCATCCGGCTCAGCTCGGCCGCGTTCATCCCGTGCGTGTGACGGCGCAGCCGGGCGTTGATCACGTACGTACCGATCCCGCCGAGCGCCAGCGCGCCGGCCGCCGCGAGGCTCAGCGCCCGCAACTGCCCCCGCACCTGGGAGGAGACCCGCTCCACGGTGATGCCCGCGCTGACCAGCCCGGTGATCCGGCCCCCGTCACGCACCGGGGTGACCACGCGGATCGACGGCCCGAGCGTGCCGGTGTACGTCTCCTCGAAGGTCTCGCCCTTCAGCGCCCGATCGGTGTGCCCGAGGAAGGTCTCGCCGATGCGCGTGGGGTCCGGGTGCGTCCAGCGGACGCCCTGCGGATCCATGATCGTCACGAACGCGATCCCGGTGCCCTCGCGGACCTGCTCCGCGTACGGCTGGAGCACGGTGGACGGGTCCGAGGTGCGGATCGCCTCCCGCACGGAGGGCGAGCCCGCGATCGCCAGCGCCGCCGCCCGCACCTGCCGCCGCGCGGTCTCCTCGGCCCGCGCGGAGCCGGAGACGTACGCGAAGACCGCCCCGCCGGCCACCACGGCGGCGATCAGGACGACCTGCATGGCGAACAGCTGTCCGGCCAGGCTGCGCGGACGGGGACGGAAGAAACGCATGGCGGACAGTCTGCCCCGGGAGCGGGGAGGGGCGCGATCACGGGTGGGAGGGAGCGCCGGGTACGGGCGCCACCCGGGCGGAACGCGGCCACGTGCCGGCCTCGCGGGCGATGACGGGGGTCGGAGCGCCAGCGGTGGATCAGCTCCGCGTCGTCCGGTCCGGCGACGCGAAGGCGATGCCCCGGCCCCGCCGGCAGACGGTCCGGAGCCGCTCGGTGTCCTCGTGCCCGTCCTCGGACTCCGAGCCCGCTTCGGTCTCTCCTGCCCCTGGTCCGGCATCGGGTCCTGGGCGGAGGCCGACGACGGCACGCGTACCGGGGCCAGGCGTTGTTCCGGGCCCGCCGCTCCGGCCCGCGTGAACGTTATGAACACAAGGG
Organism: Streptomyces sp. NPDC060198; assembly: GCF_042728415.1. Classification (NCBI taxonomy): domain Bacteria; kingdom Bacillati; phylum Actinomycetota; class Actinomycetes; order Kitasatosporales; family Streptomycetaceae; genus Streptomyces; species Streptomyces sp. NPDC060198. Next base: position 4,093 of record NZ_JBHWZJ010000400.1, read on the forward strand.
TGACCCGCGTCACTGCCGGGTGGATAGTCACCGGGGCCCCCAGGGACGGGGGCCGGTACGCGCCCCGAGGACGGGACCCGTACGTGCCCGGGGCGAGCGGGCTCGTACGCCCCCGGGCCCCCGGGTCCCCGAGGCCCGTACGCGACGCGACCGAGCCGAGATCGAACCCAGGAGGCACCCGTGGCAGGGACAGCCGGACAGCGGGACCGCACCCAGTACCTGTACATCGCCGTCATCGGCGCGGTGGTGCTCGGCATCGTCGTGGGCTTCGCCGCCCCCGGGGTCGCCGTCGAGCTGAAGCCCATCGGGACCGGCTTCGTCAACCTCATCAAGATGATGATCTCGCCGATCATCTTCTGCACGATCGTGCTGGGCGTCGGTTCGGTGCGCAAGGCCGCCAAGGTCGGCGCGGTGGGCGGGCTGGCACTCGGCTACTTCCTGGTGATGTCGACCGTCGCCCTCGCCATCGGCCTGATCGTCGGCAACATCCTGGAACCCGGCTCCGGCCTGCACCTCACCGAGACCGTCCGCGCGGCCGGGGAGAAGCAGGCGGCGGGGGCGAGCGAGTCCACCGCCGACTTCCTGCTCGGCATCATCCCGAAGACCATGGTCTCGGCCTTCACCGAGGGCGAGGTCCTCCAGACCCTGCTGATCGCGCTGCTCGCCGGCTTCGCCCTCCAGGCCCTCGGCTCCGCCGGTGAACCGATCCTGCGCGGCGTCGGCCACATCCAGAAGCTGGTCTTCCGCATCCTCGCGATGATCATGTGGGCGGCCCCCGTCGGCGCTTTCGGCGCGATGGCGGCGGTGGTCGGCGAGACCGGCGTGGACGCGCTGAAGTCGCTCGCCATCATCATGGTCGGCTTCTACGTCACCTGTGCGATCTTCGTCTTCGTCGTCCTCGGGACCATCCTGCGCCTGGTCGCCGGGGTGAACCTGCTCCTGCTGCTGAAGTACCTCGGCCGCGAGTTCCTGCTGATCCTGTCGACCTCGTCCTCCGAGTCGGCCCTGCCGCGCCTCATCGCGAAGATGGAGCACCTCGGCGTCAGCAAGCCCGTCGTCGGCATCACCGTGCCGACCGGCTACTCCTTCAACCTCGACGGCACCGCCATCTACCTCACGATGTCGTCCCTCTTCATCGCCAACGCCATGGGCGACCCGCTGAGCGCGGGCGAGCAGATCTCCCTCCTCGTCTTCATGGTCATCGCCTCCAAGGGCGCCGCCGGAGTCACCGGCGCCGGACTCGCCACCCTCGCGGGCGGCCTCCAGTCGCACCGCCCCGGACTCGTGGACGGCGTCGGCCTGATCGTCGGCATCGACCGCTTCATGAGCGAGGCCCGCGCCCTGACCAACTTCGCCGGGAACGCCGTCGCCACCGTCCTCGTCGGCACCTGGACCAAGGAGATCGACCGGGCCCGGGTGGACGAGGTCCTGGCCGGCAACCTGCCCTTCGACGAGCGGATGCTGGAGGACGAGGCGCCTCCGGCCCCGGCCACGGGGGCCGGTTCTCCGGCCGCCGAAGAGGTGCCCGACCAGCGCGACGGTGGAGGGGTGCCGGCGAAGGTCTGACCAGGGCGAACGCCGACCGGTACCGGGCCCGTGGCGAGCCGCACGGACTCGTACCAGGCTTCCCCCCCGCTCCACGGACTCGTACCGGGCTTCCCCCGCTCCACGGACTCGTACCGGGCTTCCCCCGCTCCACGGACTCGTACCGGGCTTCCCCCGCTCCACGGACTCGTACCGGGCTTCCCCCGCTCCACGGACTCGTACCGGGCTTCCCCCGCTCCACGGACTCGTACCGGGCTTCCCCCGCTCCACGGACTCGTACCGGGCTTCCCCCGCTCCACGGACTCGTACCGGGCTTCCCCCGCTCCACGGACTCGTACCGGGCTTCCCCCGCTCCACGGACTCGTACCGGGCTTCCCCCGCT
>NZ_JBHWZJ010000401.1:0-6004 GCF_042728415.1 Streptomyces sp. NPDC060198
CCCGGCCGGGTGCGCGACCGGGTCGAGGCGCCCGCCGGGGCGCAGGACGGGAAGGCGGGCACGGTACGACCGGCGAGGAACGGCGGCCGGCCGTGATCCGCTCGGCCCCCGCACCGGATCAACGCCCCTCACCGCCACTACATGTGGGGTGTCGGCGCCCCCCGGCCACCACATGTATGCTCGTCTCGCTGTCGTCGCAGGGGAATCCGGTGCGAATCCGGAACTGTCCCGCAACGGTATGAACCGCGCGTTTCGCGCACCTTCGAGTCCGGCTACCTGCCGACAGCGCGTCCGGCTCACCCGAACCGGACGCCCGTACGTCCGGGCCTCGCGGTTGGGCCGGTGGACGCCGTGTGCGGTGCTGCCCGTCTCCAGGTGGCGCGCCCCGCGGCCCTCCCCTTCCCCCGCCGGCCCAGAGCCGAGCGAGGGAGAGCAACCACCGTGACCATCGCGCCCGCCGATCCGGCGTCCGTGCCCGCAGCCACTGCGGCGATCCAGCCCGCCGACGGCCCCGGGGCCGCGCTGCTGCGCACCCTGACCGCCCTCACCGCGGACCTGCCGGACACCGACCCGGGGAGGGTAGCCGCCGCCGCGCTGCGGGGCCGCAGCACGCACGCCGACGAGGCGGAGCTGCTGACCCTGGCCACCGAATCGGCCGCCGGTCTGATCGCGGAGGACCCCGCCTACTCGCGGCTCGCCGCCCGGCTGCTGACCCGTACCATCGCCGCCGAGGCGGCCGGTGAGGGCGCGGTGGCCTTCTCCGCCTCGGTCGCCGTCGGCCACCGCGAGGGCCTGATCGCGGACCGTACGGCCGCGTTCGTGGAACTGCATGCCCAGCGGCTGGACGCACTGGTCGAGGGGGCGCTCGCGGACGGCGCCGACGACCGATTCGGCTACTTCGGCCTGCGCACCCTCTACAGCCGCTACCTGCTGCGCCACCCGATCACCCGCCGGGTGGTGGAGATCCCGCAGCACTTCATGCTGCGGGTCGCGGCCGGGCTGGCCGAGAACGACTCCGCCGGTGCGGTGGACGAGGTCGAGGCGCTCTACGGGCTGATGAGCCGGCTCGACTACCTGCCCTCCTCCCCCACGCTCTTCAACTCCGGCACCCGCCACCCGCAGATGTCCTCCTGCTATCTGCTGGACTCCCCGCTGGACGAGCTGGACTCGATCTACGGCCGCTACCACGAGGTGGCCCGGCTCTCGAAGCACGCGGGCGGCATCGGTCTGTCCTTCTCCCGCATCCGCTCGCGCGGCTCCCTGATCCGGGGCACCAACGGGCTCTCCAACGGCATCGTGCCGTTCATGAAGACGCTGGACGCCTCCGTCGCGGCCGTCAACCAGGGCGGCCGGCGCAAGGGTGCCGCCGCGGTCTACCTGGAGACCTGGCACGCGGACATCGAGGAGTTCCTGGAGCTGCGCGACAACACCGGTGAGGACCAGCGGCGTACGCACAACCTGAACCTGGCGCACTGGATTCCGGACGAGTTCATGCGCCGGGTCGACGCCGACGGATCCTGGTCCCTGTTCTCGCCGGCCGACGTCCCCGAGCTGGTGGACCTGTGGGGCGACGCGTTCGACGCCGCCTACCGGGCCGCCGAGGCGAAGGGCCTGGCCCGCCGCACGATCCCCGCCCGTGAGCTGTACGGCCGGATGATGCGCACCCTGGCGCAGACCGGCCAGGGCTGGATGACGTTCAAGGACGCCTCCAACCGCACCGCGAACCAGACCGCCGAACCGGGCCGGGTCGTGCACTCCTCGAACCTGTGCACGGAGATCCTGGAGGTCACCGACGACGGCGAGACGGCCGTCTGCAACCTCGGTTCGGTCAACCTGGGCGCCTTCGTGGCGGACGGGACGATCGACTGGGAGCGGCTGGACGCCACCGTGCGCACCGCGGTGACCTTCCTGGACCGGGTCGTCGACATCAACTTCTACCCGACCGAGCAGTCCGGCCGGTCCAACGCCCGCTGGCGGCCGGTGGGCCTGGGCGCGATGGGCCTCCAGGACGTCTTCTTCCAGCTGCGGCTGCCCTTCGACTCCGCCGAGGCGCGGCTGCTCTCCACCCGCATCTCCGAGCGGATCATGCTCGCCGCGTACGAGGCCTCCTGCGACCTGGCCGAGAAGTCGGGCCCGCTGCCCGCGTGGAGCGAGACCCGCGCCGCGCGCGGAGTGCTGCACCCGGACCACTTCGACACGGCTCCGGCCTGGCCGGAGCGGTGGGAGGCGCTGCGTGCCCGGGTCGCGAAGACCGGGATGCGCAACTCGCTGCTGCTCGCCATCGCGCCGACCGCGACCATCGCATCGATCGCCGGGGTGTACGAGTGCATCGAGCCGCAGGTCTCCAACCTCTTCAAGCGCGAGACGCTCAGCGGTGAGTTCCTCCAGGTCAACGCGTATCTGGTGGACGAGCTGAAGCGGCTCGGCGTGTGGGACGCGCGGACCCGTGAGGCGCTGCGCGACGCGAGCGGCTCGGTGCAGGGCTTCGGCTGGATTCCGGCGGAGGTGCGCGCGCTGTACCGCACGGCGTGGGAGATCCCGCAGCGCGGCCTGATCGACATGGCGGCGGCCCGTACGCCGTACCTCGACCAGAGCCAGTCGCTGAACCTGTTCCTGGAGACGCCGACCATCGGGAAGCTCTCCTCGATGTACGCGTACGCCTGGAAGCAGGGGCTGAAGACGACGTACTACCTGCGTTCGCGTCCGGCGACCCGGATCGCCCGTGCCGCCTCCGGCACCGCGAAGGCCGCCGCCCCCGCCCCCGCCACCGTCCCCGTGCAGCAGGCGTACTCCGACGCGGAGGCCCTCGCCTGCTCCCTCGAAAACCCCGAGTCCTGCGAGGCCTGCCAGTAATGACCACCGACATGAACAAGAACCTGCTCGACCCGGGCTTCGAGCTGACCCTGCGTCCCATGCGCTATCCGGACTTCTACGAGCGCTACCGGGACGCGATCAAGAACACCTGGACCGTGGAGGAGGTCGATCTCCACTCCGACGTGGCCGACCTCGCCAAACTGTCCCCGGGCGAGCAGCACATGATCGGCCGGCTGGTGGCGTTCTTCGCCACGGGCGACTCGATCGTCTCCAACAACCTCGTGCTGACGCTGTACAAGCACATCAACTCCCCCGAGGCGCGGCTGTACTTGTCGCGGCAGCTGTTCGAGGAGGCCGTGCACGTCCAGTTCTATCTGACGCTGCTCGACACCTACCTGCCGGACCCGGACGACCGTGCCGCCGCGTTCGACGCGGTGGAGGAGATTCCGTCGATCCGCGAGAAGGCGCAGTTCTGCTTCCGCTGGATGGACTCGGTCGAGAAGATCGACCGGCTGGAGACCAAGGCCGACCGGCGCCGGTTCCTGCTCAACCTGATCTGCTTCGCGGCCTGCATCGAGGGGCTGTTCTTCTACGGCGCCTTCGCGTACGTCTACTGGTTCCGCTCGCGCGGCCTGCTGCACGGCCTCGCGACCGGCACCAACTGGGTGTTCCGCGACGAGACGATGCACATGAACTTCGCCTTCGAGGTCGTGGACACCGTCCGCAAGGAGGAGCCGGACCTCTTCGACGACGAACTCCAGCAGCAGGTCACCGACATGCTGAAGGAGGCCGTGGAGGCGGAGCTCCAGTTCGGCCGCGACCTGTGCGGCGAGGGCCTGCCGGGCATGAACACCGAGTCGATGCGCCAGTACCTGGAGTGCGTCGCGGACCAGCGCCTGGTCCGGCTGGGCTTCCCGGCGCTGTACGGCTCCGAGAACCCGTTCTCGTTCATGGAGCTCCAGGGCGTGCAGGAGCTGACGAACTTCTTCGAGCGGCGCCCGTCGGCGTACCAGGTCGCGGTGGAGGGCACGGTCGGCTTCGACGACGATTTCTGATCCTCCGGTCAGGGCGCACGACGGCGGGCACTCCCACGAGGGGGTGCCCGCCGCCGTTGCGTCAAGCCCCGGTCGAGGCACGCACCTCGGCGAAACGGGCCCGGGCCGGCTCCGCGCCCGGCGGTGCCCAGAGCGCGGTGACCTCGCCGTGCAGCGGCCCCGCGTCGCCCTTGGCCTCCTCGGCGTCACCCCTCAGCGCGCGGACCACCCGCAGGGTCCAGCTTCCGCCCCCCACGGGGTCCGTCAGCAGGACGTCGGTGCCGTACATCCCGCTCCGCACGGTCTCGACGACCGCGCTCTCGGGGATGTCGTCCCCCATGAACCGGCTGTGCACGGTCGGGTCGACGGTGTCCGACTCGCTCTGCGCCTGCGGTACGGCGCGGCCGTGCAGCAGGGCCAGGAGCCGGCCGGTCAGTACGGCGTCCCGGGTGCCGTCGTACACCCAGCGTGTGCCGAGCACCCCGTGCTCGGTGGTGCCGATCAGGGCCGCCTCGGCGCCGTCGAGCGGGGCGCCCCGGTAGGTGACGGGCACCTGGTACGGGACCGGGCGGCCCGCCGAGGTGTCGGTGACCACCATGAACTCGATGCCCACTTCGCCCTCCGGGTCGTCGAGCCGGAAGCCGCCCGCCTTCGCCAGTTCGGGCTCCTCGCCCGCGTACCAGGGCTGGGCGGGCAGCCAGGCTGCGACCAGGTCGAGCTTGCCGGGGTTCATGGTGGTGCGGTGGATGAATGCCATGTCTCACTTCGTCCGTCGGGTGAACAGGTCGCCCCATGATCGCTCGCCGGCCCCGCGCGCAGGAGGTCCCGACGCGGGGCTCCCGCACAGGGCTCCCTCAGGTGCGGGCCCAGGACCGGAGATGCGGGAGCCGTACGGCGTGCCGCGCCGGGGCGGCTGCCGGCGGTTCGGCGGAGGGGGCGGGCGGGTCGGTGCGGCGGGCGTTCCGAGCCGCGCGCAGCTCGCGGGAGATGCGGCGCTCCCGGGCGGACCCGACGAGTGCCGGGAGCAGGACGAGGGCGGCGAGGACGGTGACACCGAGGAGGTTCAGGAGTGTGTTCATGGCTCCACTCTGGCGGCCGTGAGCACATCCGGGCAGTGGCAGGACTGTCATCGACCATCGAATTGCTGCCACACTGCCACCATGCTGAAAAACGTCGCCGCTCTCCTGCTGGACGAGGTCCACCCCTTCGAACTCGGCGTCCTGTGCGAGGTGTTCGGCCTCGACCGCAGCGAGGAGGGTCTACCGGTGCACGATTTCGCGGTGGTGTCGGCGGAGGGGCCGGCCCTGCGTACCCACGCCGGTTTCACCATCACCACCCCGCACGGCCTCGAACGGCTGGAGGAGGCCGACCTCGTCGCCGTACCGGCGGGCAGCCGCTTCGTCGCCCGGGGGTACCCGGACGAGGTCTTGGACGCGCTGCGCCGGGCGGTGGACCGCGGTGCGCGGGTGCTGTCCGTCTGCTCCGGCGCGTTCGTGCTCGGGGCGGCGGGGCTGCTGGACGGCCGCCGTTGCACCACGCACTGGCGGCACTCCGACGAGCTGGCCCGGCGCTTCCCGCTGGCCCGGGTGGAGCCGGACGTGCTCTACGTCGACGAGGGCCAGGTGATCACGTCGGCGGGTACGGCCGCAGGCGTCGACGCCTGCCTGCACCTGGTGCGCCAGGAGTACGGCCAGGACGTCGCCAACACCATCGCCCGCCGGATGGTGGTCCCCCCGCACCGGGACGGCGGCCAGGCGCAGTACGTGAAGCGCCCACTGCCGCGCACCCGTTGCGACACCGTCGGGGACACCCTGGCGTGGATGGAGAACCATCTCGACCAGGAGATGACCGTCGACCAGCTCGCGGCCCTCGCCCACATGTCGCCCCGCACCTACGCGCGCCGCTTCCAGCAGGAGACGGGCACCACCCCCTACCGCTGGCTGCTGCGGCAGCGGGTACTGCTGGCCCAGCATCTGCTGGAGGCCTCGGACGAGACGATGGAGGCCATCGCGGGGCAGACCGGTTTCGGCAACGCGGCAGCGTTGCGGCACCAGTTCGTACGCTCGCTGGGGACGACCCCGAACGCCTACCGGCGGACCTTCCGGGGCCCGTCCGAGGTGCCGGGGGCGGCCTGAGAGCGGCGCGCGGACCTGCGG
>NZ_JBHWZJ010000402.1:0-5992 GCF_042728415.1 Streptomyces sp. NPDC060198
GTCCCGGGGTGTCGTGGCCGCTCCTCCGGAAGCGCGGGGAGCGGGAGCAGAAGGGAGCGCGGGGGCTCAGAGGACGCAGTCCACCTCGGCGTACCGCTCCGCCGGAACGGTCTTGAGGGTCTCCACCGCGGAGGTCAGCGGCACCATCCGGATGTCCGTGCCCTGCAGCGCCGTCATCATGCCGAACTCGCCGCGGTGCACCGCCTCCACCGCGTGCCATCCGAAGCGGGTGGCGAGCACCCGGTCGTACGCCGTCGGGGTACCACCACGCTGGACATGGCCGAGAATGACCGGGCGGGCCTCCTTGCCGAGGCGCTGCTCCAGCTCGATCGAGAGCTGGGACGCTATCCCCGCGAAGCGCTCGTGCCCGTAGATGTCCTCGGAACCGGTGGCGAAGGCCATCGTGCCGTCCTGCGGCTTGGCGCCCTCGGCGACCACCACGATCGCGAACTTCTTGCCGGCCGAGAAGCGCTCCCCGACGACCCTGGTCAGCTCGTCGATGTGGAACGGACGCTCCGGCACGACGATGGCGTGCGCGCCGGCCGCCATGCCCGAGTGCAGGGCGATCCAACCGGTGTGACGGCCCATGACCTCCACGATCAGCACCCGCTGGTGCGATTCGGCGGTCGTCTTCAGCCGGTCCAGGGCGTCGGTGGCCACGCCCACGGCAGTGTCGAAACCGAAGGTGACGTCGGTGGAGGCGATGTCGTTGTCGATGGTCTTCGGTACGCCGACGATCGGCAGTCCCGCCTCGGAGAGGAGGTTGGCCGCCTTCAGCGTGCCCTCGCCGCCGATCGGGATGATCGCGTCGAGACCCAGATCGGCGACATGGCCGCGGGCCCGCTCCACACCACCGCGCAGGTGCGCGGGCTGGACACGGGACGAGCCGAGGATGGTGCCGCCGAGCGCCAGGATGCCGCCGACCGCGTCCAGGTCGAGCTTGCGGTAGTCGCACTCCAGCAGGCCGCGCCAGCCGTCGTGGAAGCCGATGACCTCGTCGCCGTGGTCGACAACCGCCCGGTGCACTACGGAGCGGATGACTGCGTTGAGACCGGGGCAGTCGCCGCCGGACGTGAGGACACCAATGCGCATTGCCCGAGGAACCTTTGCAACGTGGGCCGACGACCGGACCGCGTCGTCCGGCTGAATACCCGCCACCCTACCGGCGCAGGGTGGCGGGACCGAACCCTCTGTCCGCCTGCTGGACTCCGCTCAGTTGAGCTGGAATCTACTCAGGCGAAACAAGGCCGACACATCAGGCCGGCTGGGTCGCCGCGGCGATGCGTTCCGACCTCAGCGCCTCGTACCAGTGCTCGTTCACCGGCGGCAGCGCGTTGACGTCGAGGGCCAGCTTCAGCAGCAGATCGGCGATCTGCGGATTGCGCGCCAGCACGGGCCCGTGCATGTACGTCCCGAACACGGTGTCGCTGTACGCCCCCTCGGTACCGTCGCCGGTGCCGTTGCCGCGGCCCACCCGGACCCGGGCGAACGGACGCGCCGTCGGACCGAGATGGGTGACGCCCTGGTGGTTCTCGAAACCGGTGAGCGGCGGCAGACCGAGGTTCGGGTCGATGTCGCCCAGTACGTCGCCGACGCACCGTGCGCCCTCGCCGCGGGTCGTCACCACGTCGAGCAGCCCGAGGCCGGGCTCCCGCTCCCCGAGGTCGTTGATGAACTCGTGGCCCAGGATCTGGTAGCCCGCGCAGACCGAGAAGATGATCGCGCCGTTCGACGCGGCCCGGCTCAGCCCGCCGTCGCGGCGCAGCCGCTCCGCCGCCAGCCGCTGCGGACGGTCCTCACCGCCGCCGATGAGGTAGATGTCGCCCGACGTGGGGATCGGCTGGTCGCTGCGTACGTCGACCCGCTGCACGTCGAGGCCGCGCTGCCGTGCCCGCCGCTCGACGACGAGGGCGTTGCCCTGGTCGCCGTAGGTGCTGAGGAGGTCGGGGTAGACCCAGACCAGACGCAGACCGTTGTTGCTCATGCTTCGTCCTCTCCGGAGGCCCTGGCGGGGATCAGTTGCCGACACGACGGCGCAGATCCTGGAAGGCGGTGTAGTTGGCGATGACCTCGATGCGCCCGGGCGGGGCCAGCTGGACGGCCTCGTCCAGGGTCTCGCAGACACGGAAGTCCAGACCGGCCACTTCGAGCCGGACGGCGAGGTCCATCTTGCGGTCCCCGAGCACGAAGATCGGGTGACCGGACAGCTGCGTGTAGTCGACGTCCCACAGCCAGGAGGTGTCCGTGCCGTCCGCGCCGCGCGCGTTGACGGAGAGGATCACCGGCGTCGGCGGGGGGTCGATGAGCGAGAACGTCTCCAGCCAGCCGGCCGGGTTCTTCGCCAGCAGCAGCCGCAGCTCGCGGTTGTGGAACGAGACCACGTCGTAACGGCCCGCCACCGCCTGCACCTGGTACATCCGCTCCAGGGCCACCTGCGGGGGCACGCCGAATACGGCCGCCACGGCGGCCGACGAGGTCGCGTTCGCCTTGTTGGCGCGACCGGGCAGCTGGAGGTGGATCGGCCACGCCGAGCCGTGCGGGTCGAGCACGTAGTCGCCGTTGAGCGCCCAGCTCGGTGCCGGACGGCGGAAACCGCACTGTCCGCAGAACCAGTCGTCCCCGGGGCGCTGCATCACGCCGCCGCAGGAGGGGCAGGACCAGGCGTCGTCCTTCCACGCCTGCCCGGCCGCCACCCACACCACGTTCTGGGAGGACGAGGCCGCCCAGACGATCAGCGGGTCGTCCGCGTTGGCGATGATGACGGCCTTCGAACCCGCCAGTCCCTCGCGCCAGTGCTCGGCCAGCATGCGGGTCTCCGCCGCGCGGTCGAGCTGGTCGCGGGAGAGGTTGAGCAGAGCGATCGCCTTGGGCGTCGTGTCGCGCGCCACTCCGGCGAGGTACTTCTCGTCGACCTCGATCACGCCGAACCGGGCATCCGATCCGCCGGCCAGGGCCGAGGTGATGCCCGCGGGCATGTTCGCGCCGAGCGCGTTCGAGACGACGGGCCCGGCGGCCCGCAGCGCCTCGGCGATCAGCCGTGTGGTGGTCGTCTTGCCGTTCGTCGCCGACACGAGGATCACGTCCAGGTGCTGCGCCAGTCGCCCCAGCAGGTCGGGGTCGAGCTTGAGCGCCACCCGGCCGCCGATCACCGATCCGCTGCCGCGCCCCGCCGCGCGCGACACCGCCGCCGCGGCCTTGCCCGCCGTCACGGCCAGCTTGGCCCGCGGCGACAACGGCTCCGTGTTGCCTGCCATCGTCCTAGATCCTCCTTGCATCGGTCCACGCCCAGCCTATCGATGTCCAGCACGACGGCCGCACCGCGGCACCACGGAACTGGGCGGTCAAGGCGGACCGTACCCTTACGGCCATGCGAAACCGCCCGATCCCCGGCAGTTCCGGAATCATTCGTACCGTGAGCACCCTCGGTGACCCCGTCCTCCACCGTGCCTGCGAGGACGTCACCGATTTCGGTCCCTCGCTCGCCCGGCTGGTGGAGGACATGTTCGCCACGATGTACGCGGCCCAGGGGGTCGGTCTCGCGGCCAACCAGATCGGAGTGCCGCTCCGGGTCTTCGTATACGACTGCCCGGACGACGACGACGTCCGCCACCTCGGCCACGTGGTCAACCCCCGGCTGGTGGAGGCGGACGGCATCACGGTACGCGGCCCGGAGGGGTGCTTGTCGCTGCCGGGCATCGAGGCGGGCACCCAGCGCTTCGACCGGGCGGTGGTGCGCGGGCGCACCGTCACCGGCGAGGAGGTGGAGATCACCGGTACGGGTTGGTTCGCGCGCTGTCTCCAGCACGAGTGCGACCACCTGGACGGCACGGTCTACACGGACCGGCTGACCGGACCGCGCCGGGCACTGGCGCTGCGCAAGGCCCGCCGGGCGCCCTGGGCCGCCACCGGGGACTGACCCCGGGGCCCTCAGAAGCCGGGTGCGCCCGGCTTGTCGCCCACCTCGGCCAGCCGGCCCCAGAGCAGGTCGGCGAGGCTGCGCACCAGGCGTTCGCGCGGGACGGGCCGGTCACCGAGCCACCAGTCGCCCGCCGCGTGCATCATCCCGACGATGCCGTGGCCCCAGATCCGGGCCGTCTCCTCGCCGTCCGCGCCGAGGTCCACCCGCTCGGCGATGACCCGTCCGAGCTCCTCGCCCAGGCGCCGCAGCAGCGGCACGGAGTGGCGGCCGGTGTCGAACCCCGGCTCGGGGGCGGGAACGTCGTCGGACGGGTGCATCAGGAAGCGGTAGACCTGCGGACGGGCCTCGATGGCCGCGAGGTAGGTGTCGAGGGTGTTCTCCACCCTTCGGCGGCGTTCGGCGGGCGCGTCGAGCGCCGCGCGCAGATTGCTCAGCAGGGCGTCGGTGTGGCGTTGGGCGAGGGCGCGGTAGAGGCCGCCCTTGTCGCCGAAGTGGCGGTAGAGGATCGGTTTGGTGATGCCCGCCTCGGCGGCGATGGCGTTCATGGAGGCCCCGGGGCCGTCCCTGAGCACCACCCGGTCGGCTGCCTCCAGCAGCTCCCGGCGCCGCTGCTCGGCCGCCGTCCGCTGCCGGTCGGCCTGTCGTGCGGTCTCCATCTGTCGCCCTTTCCCCACCCCTGACACCTCTGGCCTGGCGCTTTGCGCGCGCCCGGGCAACGTAACACCCCGCCTTCGAAAGACGCGGACCGGTCCATGAGCGGTTGACAGCGGCTACTTGCCGGTAACAGACTGCTGTTACCGTAAGTAACGCGATGTCGGGCAGTGCATGGAGGGGAACATGGCCGAGTTCACGCTTGAGCTCAACGAAGACCAGAAGCAGGTGCGCGACTGGCTCCACGGTTTCGCCGCGGAGGTGATCCGGCCGGCGGCGTCGGAGTGGGACGAGCGTGAGGAGACCCCCTGGCCGGTCATTCAGGAGGCGGCCAAGGTCGGCATCTACTCGCTCGACTTCTACGCCCAGCAGTTCTTCGACCCCACCGGCCTCGGCATCCCGGTGGCGATGGAGGAGCTCTTCTGGGGCGACGCGGGCATCGCCCTGTCGATCGTCGGTACGGGCCTGGCAGCCGTGGGCGTCCTGGCCAACGGCACCGAGGAGCAGATCGGCACCTGGATTCCGCAGATGTACGGCGACGCGGACGACGTCAAGCTCGCCGCCTTCTGCTCCTCCGAGCCCGACGCCGGTTCCGACGTCGCGTCGATGCGTACCCGCGCCGTCTACGACGAGGCCAAGGACGAGTGGGTGCTCAACGGCACCAAGACCTGGGCGACCAACGGCGGCATCGCCAACGTCCACGTCGTGGTGGCCGTCGTCGACGCCGAGCTCGGCTCGAAGGGCCACGCCTCCTTCATCGTGCCGCCGGACACCCCGGGGCTGTCCCAGGGGCAGAAGTTCAAGAAGCACGGCATCCGGGCGTCCCACACCGCCGAGGTGGTCCTGGAGGACGTCCGCGTCCCCGGCCACTGCCTCCTCGGCGGCAAGGAGAAGCTCGACGAGCGACTGGCCCGCGCCCGCGAGCGGGCGAAGTCGGGCGGTGAGCGCGTGAAGAACGCCGCGATGGCCACCTTCGAGGCGTCCCGTCCTGCGGTCGGCGCCATGGCGGTCGGCACCGCCCGCGCCGCGTACGAGGTCGCCCTCGACTACGCCAAGACACGCACCCAGTTCGGTCGCCCGATCATCGACAATCAGGGCATCGCCTTCCAGCTCGCCGACATGCGCACCCGGATCGACGCGGCCCGGCTGCTGGTCTGGCGCGCCTCCTGGATGGCCACCACGAACAAGCCCTTCACCTCGGCCGAGGGCTCGATGTCGAAGCTGTACGCCAGCGAGACCGCGAAGCAGGTCACCGCCCAGGCCGTCCAGATCCTCGGCGGCAACGGTTTCACCCGCGAGTACCCGGTGGAGCGGATGCACCGGGACGCGGCGATCTACACCATCTTCGAGGGCACCAGCGAGATCCAGCGCCTGGTGATCGCCCGCACGCTGTCCGGAATGCCGATCCGCTGACGCCTAAAC
>NZ_JBHWZJ010000403.1:0-5967 GCF_042728415.1 Streptomyces sp. NPDC060198
GAGGCGAACGGCGTTCCCGTGCTGATCCGCAACCGCCCCGACGACGAGGAGCTGTTCCAGCGCCTCGAGGCGGCGGAGCCGGACATCATCGTGGCCAACAACTGGCGCACCTGGATTCCCCCGCGCATCTTCGCGCTGCCGCGCCACGGCACGCTGAACATCCACGATTCGCTGCTGCCGAAGTACGCGGGCTTCTCCCCGCTGATCTGGGCGCTGATCAACGGCGAATCCGAAGTGGGCGTCACCGCGCACATGATGAACGACGAGCTCGACGCCGGCGACATCGTCCGGCAGGAGGCGGTCCCGGTCGGCCCGACGGACACCGCCACCGACCTCTTCCACAAGACCGTCGACCTGATCGCCCCCGTCACCACCGGCGCGCTGGACCTCATCGCCTCCGGACAGACGGAGTTCACCCGGCAGGACCGCTCGCAGGCGAGTTTCTTCCACAAGCGGTCCGACGAGGACATCCGGATCGACTGGGCCTGGCCGGCCGAGCACCTCGAACGGCTGGTGCGCGCCCAGTCCGACCCGTACCCGAGCGCCTTCACCTTCCACCGGGGCAAGCGGCTCGAAGTCCTCGCCGCCGTCGTCTCCGAGGCACGGTACGGAGGCACGCCGGGCCGCGTCTTCTACCGGGAGGGCGAGGGCGTGGTGATCGTCGCCGGAGCCGACGCGCGCACCGGGCGCAATCACGGCCTGGCCATCACCCGGGTTCGCACCGAGGACGGCCGGGAGCTGCCCGCGACGCAGTACTTCACCTCCATGGGCGGTTATCTCACCAACCGTCCCTGACCTGTCCCGGACCGCCCCTGACGCGAGGTCGACCCCGGTAGTTCGGTCAGGCTGCCAGCGTCGCCGCGAGTGCGGCGAGGCCGTCGGTGTAGATGCCGTGGAAGAGGGCGACCGCCTCGGCGTCGTCGACCCCTTCGGGAGTGAAGGTGCCGCTCCATTCCACCCGGGCGCCCTCCGTGCCCGGGTCGGAGTACACCGCGAGGGTGGAGAGGTAGCCGGTCACCGGGAACGGCGCGCGGAGGATCGAGTAACTGTACGTGCGGGCCTTGTCGTCGAAGGCTTCGAGACGCTCGACGATCACGCCGCCGTCCTCGTTGGTGAGGGTGCGCACCCGGCCGCCCTCACCGAGTTCGCTCGTCGGGATGTAGGGCAGCCAGTCGGGCAGGGTGTCGAATCCGCCGATGAGCTGCCAGACGCGGTCGGGCGAAGCGGGGACGCGGACGGAGGCGGTGGTCGTGGCCATGGAATTTCTCCTCGGGTAGGGCAGGGAAGGGCGGCCGGCAGGCGGAGACCCGCCGGCCGCGGGAAGCCGTCGGTCAGACGGCCGGTACGAGCACGGGAAGCCGTCGGTCAGACGGTTGGTACGAGCACGGGAAGCCGTCGGTCAGACGGCCGGTACGGGCGCGTCGGGGGCGATCAGTCGCTCCTGGCGCAGCTCCGCCCAGAAGGCGGCCGGAATCCGCTCGCCGAGCGCGGCGACGTCCTCGGCGATGCGGCTGGGCCGGGTGGCGCCGGGTATGACCGCCGCGGTGGCCCGGTGGGCGAGGGAGAACTGCAGGGCGGCGGCCTTGATGCCGACGCCGTGTCGCTGGGCCAGCGCCTTGATCCGCCCGACCCTGGCGATGATCTCCGCCGGTGCCTGCTGGTACTCGAAGTGGGTGCCGCCGGCGAGGATGCCCGAGCTGTAGGGGCCACCGACGACGACGTCGACGTTCTGTTCGGCGGCGGCGGGCAGCAGGCGCTGCAGGGCGCGGTCGTGGTCGAGGAGGGTGTAGCGGCCGGCCAGCAGGAAGGCGTCGGGCTTCGGCTCGTCCAGGTCGAGGGTGAGCTCCAGCGGCTCGACCTTGTTCACGCCCACGCCCCATGCCTTGATGACACCCTCGGCGCGAAGCTTGTCCAGGGTACGGAAGGCGCCGGTACGGGCGCTCTCGTACTGGGCGAGCCACTCGTCGCCGTAGAAGTCCTGGGCGATGTCGTGGACCCAGACGATGTCGAGCCGGTCGGTCTTCAGCCGCGTCAGGCTGTCCTCGATGGAGCGCATCGTGGCGTCGGCCGAGTAGTCGTTGACGATTCGGTTGGGGCGGCCGTGCTCGAAGAGCCCGCCCTTCTCGCCGAGCTGGCGGGCGGCGGGGTCCTCGACCTCGTCCAGGATCACCCGGCCGACCTTGGTGCTGAGGACGTACGCGTCCCGCGGCTGGGCGGCGAGCACCTCGCCCAGGCGGAGCTCGGCGAGGCCGGCGCCGTAGAACGGGGCGGTGTCGAAGTAGCGGATGCCGTGGTCCCAGGCGGCCTGGACGGTGCCGACGGCCTCCTCGTCGGGGATGGCGCGGAACATGTTGCCCAGCGGGGCGGTTCCGAAGCCGAGCGGGGCGGACAGGAGCGGGGCGATGCCCATGGGGGGTTCCTTACGGAGAGTGAGGGGTGGCGTCCTTCCGTACGGGTTCTCGGTGAGAGCCGCGACGGGCCGCCGGTCTGACTTCTCCGACATTAGGAGCGATACTTGAGACTGTCCAAGACACGCTTGGACTGACTTGAGTCCCCCGAGGTCTTACATGCTCGACCTGCGACAACTTCGTTATTTCGTGGCCGTGGCCGAGGCCGAGCACGTCGGCCGCGCCGCCGAGGAACTGCACATCTCGCAGTCGCCCCTCAGCCGGCAGATCGCCCAGTTGGAGAAAACCCTGGGCCTCACCCTGTTCGAGCGCACCCAGCAACGCATCCGGCTGACCGCGGACGGACGGGTCTTCCTCAGCGAGACGCGCGCACTGCTGCGGCACGCGGACCGGCTGGAGAACCTGGGCAGGCGCCTCGGGCGCGGGGAGGAGGGCGGGCTGTGCATCGGGTACGTCTCCGACGCCATGCACACCGGTGTCCTCCCGGCAGCGCTGCGCACCCTCCAGGAGGAACGGCCCGGCATTCATGTGGCGCTCTACAGCCTCGATCCCCAGGAGCAGTTCGTGGGGTTGCGGCAGCGCAGCCTCGACATCGCGCTCGTGCCGCGTCCCCCGGCCGAGGACGACCCCGACCTGACGGCCGCCCCGCTGCTGGAGGACCCGCTGCTGCTCGCGCTGCCGGCGGGCCACCCGCTGGCGGACCGGGAGGACATCACCGCGCGGGACCTGGACGGTCAGCCCTGGATCGCCGTCGAGGGTTCGGGCGAACCGGCCACCAGGGACGGGTTCGTCGCCGACTGCGTGGCGTCGGGCTTCACCCCGGACATCCGCCTCAGCGCTCCGGAGCCGCTGACCGCCCTCGGGCTGGTCGCCTCCGGTCTGGGGCTGGCGCTCGTCCAGCGGAGCATGGTCCGCGGTGGCACCGAAGGAGTCACGGTCCGTGAACTTCCGTGGCACCGGGCGTCGGTACATCTGTGGGCCGCGTGGCACCGGGTCGATCTCCGGCCGGTGGTGGCGTCCTTCCGTACGACCGTCCTGGACGGCCGCGGCCCTGCGCGATCGGCCGAATGACGCTCTCCGGGAGCCGGGTCCCCCGGACTCCGCGTGCCTCCCCTCGAACGTACGGGGCGGGCGCGGCCTTCGGGCAGTCGGTCAACTCCTGCGCTTGGAAAGGCTGTACAGCAGCACCAGGACCGCGATCACCATGACCGCGACGTGTAACCACGCGGGGGCGGCCGACACATCTGCGGCACTCGTCAACGAGGACATCTCCACTCCATCCCACTCCCTCGCAGTGAGGGAGGTACACCGGTTCACGTCCCGCGGTCCGCGGGACCTTGGACCACTTCTGCCCCCGTCCGGCGGAACCAGGCCCCCTCGCCGCGTACTCCACCCCTGCGAGGGACCCGCGCGGAGCCGGAGCCGGTAGCCGCGCGGGGACGCCCGGCTCCGGTCCCGGATCGCGCCCTGCGCCCCGCGTACCCTGTCCCCCGTGTCCGCCTCACCGCTCCCGCACCACGTCGCCGTACTCGTGCTCGAAGGCGCGAAGCCGCTCGACGTCGGCATCCCCGCACAGGTGTTCACGACCCGCGCGAGCATGCCGTACGAGGTACGGGTGTGCGGCGCGGCCCCCGGGCTGGTCACCGGCGGCGACGGGCTCTCGTACCACGTCGCCGACGGGCTCGACGCGCTCGCCTGGGCCGACATCGTCTTCGTCCCCGGCTACCGCTTCCCCGACCGCGACGACCCGCCGCGCGCCGTCATCGACGCCCTGATCACCGCCCACGACCGGGGCGCCCGGCTCGCCGCCATCTCGACCGGAGCCTTCGCCCTCGCGGCCACCGGGCTGCTCGACGGCAAACGGGCCACGACCCACTGGCACTACACCCGGGCGCTCGCGGCGAAGCACCCGCTCGTCCGGGTCGACGAGAACGTCCTCTTCGTCGACGACGGCAGCGTGCTGACTTCGGCGGGCGCGGCTTCGGGCATCGACCTGTGCCTGCACATCCTGCGCGGCGACCTCGGGGTGGCCGCCTCGAACCACGCGGCCCGGCGGCTGGTCGCGGCCCCGTACCGCAGTGGCGGTCAGGCGCAGTACGTGCCGCGCAGTGTGCCCGAGTCCCTCGGCGAGCGGTTCGCCTCCACCCGCGAGTGGGCGCTGCGCAGGCTCGGTGAGCCGCTCACCCTCGACGTGCTGGCCCGGCACGCCGCGGTCTCCTCGCGCACCTTCTCCCGGCGCTTCGTCGAGGACACCGGATACACGCCGATGCAGTGGGTGATGCGGGCCCGTGTCGACATGGCCCGCGAGCTGCTGGAGCGTTCGCAGCGGAGCGTCGAGCAGATCGCCGCCGACACCGGGCTCGGCACGGGTGCGAACCTGCGGCTGCACTTCCAGCGCATCCTCGGCACCACCCCGAGCGAGTACCGGCACACCTTCGCGCGGGGCGAGTAGCTCCCGGAAGGCACGTTCGGGACCCCGCCGGCGTGGCCCCGCCACGCTGGCACGATTCTTGCGGACCATGGCGATCGAGCCGCTGTCACCGGCACGCCGGGCGCGCGAACCTGGAGGAGAACCGGACACACCGCACCAGGGACGAGGGACAGAACCATGACTCGCATCGCCATCAACGGATTCGGCCGCATCGGACGCAACGTGCTGCGCGCGCTCCTCGAACGCGACAGCAAGCTGGAGATCGTCGCGGTCAACGACCTCACCGAGCCGGCCACTCTGGCACGGCTGCTCGCCTTCGACACGACCTCGGGCCGGCTGGGCCGCCCGGTGTCCGCCGAGGGTGACACCCTCGTCGTGGACGGCCGTCGCATCAAGGTGCTCGCCGAGCGTGAGCCGGCGCGGCTGCCGTGGGCCGAGCTCGGCGTGGACATCGTGCTGGAGGCGACCGGCCGCTTCACCTCGGCCGGGGCCGCTCGCGCCCACCTCGACGCAGGGGCGCGGAAGGTCCTCGTCAGCGCTCCGGCGGACGGTGCCGACGTCACCCTCGCGTACGGCGTCAACAACGACGCGTACGACCCCGCCACGCACACCATCGTCTCGAACGCCTCCTGCACGACCAACGCGCTCGCGCCGCTGGCCGCGGTCCTCGACGAACTCGCCGGTATCGAGCACGGCTTCATGACGACCGTGCACGCCTACACCCAGGAGCAGAACCTGCAGGACGGCCCGCACCGCGACGCCCGCCGTGCCCGCGCGGCAGCCGTCAACATCGTGCCGACCACGACCGGCGCCGCCAAGGCGATCGGCCTGGTGCTGCCGAACCTGGACGGAAAGCTGTCGGGCGACTCGATCCGGGTGCCGGTACCGGTGGGTTCGATCGTCGAACTCAACACGACCGTCGCCCGTGACGTGACCCGCGAGGACGTGCTGGAGGCGTACCGCGCCGCGGCCGCGGGTCCGCTCGCCGGGGTGCTCGAGTACTCGGAGGACGCTCTGGTGTCGTCCGACATCACGGGCAACCCGGCCTCGTCGATCTTCGACTCGGCCCTGACCCGCGTCGATGGCCGCCACGTCAAGGTGGTCGCCTGGTACGACAACGAGTGGGGC
>NZ_JBHWZJ010000404.1:0-5920 GCF_042728415.1 Streptomyces sp. NPDC060198
TCCGGGCCTCTCGCACGTCCGGGCACGCTCCTGCCCGCGGCTCTGCGGGTCTCTGCCGCTCGGCGGGCTCAGGGGCTTCCGCCGCTCAGCGGCTCGGGACGGCGGCCTCCACGGCCTTCTTGATACGGAGACCGAAGGCGGGTGCGTCCTTGCGAGCGGCCTTGGCGGCGAAGCCGACCAGCAGTTTGCCGACGCCGTGGCCTTCGAGGACGTTGTGGATCCGTACCCGGGTCCCGCCGTTTCCGGTCGGCTCCAGGTCGTACCCGCCGTCCGACGCGGTGACCACGTTCTTCGACTTCTCCTGCCAGCGGACCCGGGTCGGAGCCACCAGTTCGGTGATGACGAATTCCCGCTGGGTGGTCATTCCGGCGTCCTTGACCGTCGAGCGGAACGTCGTGCCGACGACCGTGGGGCCCACCGGAGACTTCTCGATCTTCTGCACGCGCGGGCTGAAGTCCCGGTCGTTCTCGCCGTCGGCGAGATAGGCGAAGACGCTGTCGATCGGACGGTCGATCTCCACGATCGCCTCGAATTGCGTGGCCATGGGTTCCTCCTCGGGGAATGCGCCCAGTCTTCGGTGCGCGCTCCCCGGGCGCACCCGGAATGACTGCCTCCGGGTGTCCTGCCGCAAGACCGCGGCGTCAGCCGAGTACCTCGTGGCGGAAGCACCAGCGCCACTCCTCGCCCGGCTCGTGGGAGCGCATGACGGGGTGCCCGGACGCCTCGTAGTGGGCGGTCGCGTGCCGCAGGGGCGAGCTGTCGCAGCACGCCACCCGGCCGCAGGTCAGACAGCGCCGCAGGTGCACCCAGTCGTCCCTGCCGACGGCCAGGCAATCGGCGCAGGCGTCGGCGGGAGGGGCGGGGGCCGTGTCCGGGTTCGCCCGGTCCAGATCGTCGCAGAGGGCCATGTGCCGAGCGTACGGTCGTGCCGGGCGGGCGGCAGGACGGGGAACCCGGGTCGTGCCCGGATCGCGGCGGGGCCGGGGTTCCCCGGCGGTCGGTGGCGATTCACTTCTGGCGGCTGAGGAACTCCTCGACCTCGTCCCGCACCGGGAGGGAGGACTGCGCTCCGGCGCGCGTGGTGCTCAGCGCGGCGGCGGCCGAGGCCCAGCGGGCGGCCTCCGCGAGGGAGCGGCCCTCAGAGAGCCCGACCGCGAGCGCGCCGCAGAAGCAGTCCCCGGCGGCGGTGGTGTCCTTCGGGTCGACGCGGAAGGCGGGCAGGTGCAGGTGGGCGGTGCCTTCCAGCAGCAGGACACCGTCGCCGCCGAGGGTGACGACGACCGCTCCGGCTCCGCGCAGTCTGCGGGCGGCCGCGACGACCTCGTCGGTGGTGCGGGGGACGGCCGTCCCGGTGAGCGCGGCCAGTTCGGTGCGGTTGGGCACCAGCAGGTCGACGTAGGGCGGCGGGGTGGTGCCCGGTGTCACCGGCGCCGGATTGTACAGGACCGTCCCGCCGGCGAGGCGGGCGGCGGCGTGGTTGGCCTCGTCCGGGACCTCCTGCTGGAGGACGGTGACGGCCGCCCGGTGCAGTACGTCGGCGGCGGCCTCGCAGTCGGCCGCGCCGAGACGGGAGTTGGCTCCAGGGCTGACGATGATGGTGTTCTCCCCGGCCGGGGAGACGGCGATCATCGCCCGGCCGGTGGCGGTGCCGGCGGTGGTGCGCACGTGCGTGATGTCGACACCCTGGCCGCCCACGGCACCGGTCATCACCTGGCCGGCGTCGTCGTCGCCGACCCGGCCGACGAAGGAGACCTCGGCCCCGAGGCGGGCCACGGCGACGGCCTGGTTGGCGCCCTTCCCACCGGGATGCTGGGCGATGTCCCCGCCCAGCACGGTCTCCCCGGGCACGGGGTGCCGCGGTACGGGGGCGACAAGGTCGAGGTTCAGGCTTCCGACGACGGCGATCACTGCTGGTTCCTCACGCTGTTGGGTCATTGCGGTCACGGGGCCGCGGGGGCACGGGGCTCGCCGGACGGGAGTCCGGTGCCGCGGCGGGGCTGGGCGTGTGCGGCGGGCCGGCTGTGGCCACCGGGGGCGTTCCGATGGCCGGCGGGACGCTGGAGGCCCGGACCGCCAGCTCGGGTGCGAGTCGCACCGTGCGCACCTTCCGCGCGCCGGTGGCCCGCGCGTCGGCCGGGCCGCCCGCGCGTCCGGTGTCCAGCCTCTTCGCCAGTAACGCGACGGCCTCTGCGGCGAGTTCACGGACCGGCTGGCGCACGGTGGTCAGCCCGGGGGCGGTGAGCGAGGCCATCGGCACGTCGTCGAAGCCCGTCACCGCGACCTCCCCGGGCACGTCGGCGCCCAGTTCGCGCAGACGTTGCAGCGCTCCGATGGCGATCAGGTCGTTGGCGCAGACCACGGCGTCCGGGCGGGACGGCCACAGCCGGTCGACGGCGGTCCGGCCCCAGGCGACGGAGAAGTCCCCGAGTTCGACCGGGGCCCACTCGCCGCCCGGGAAAAGCGCTCCCGCGTTCGCTTCGAAGGCGGCCCGGCGCTCGGCAGCGGCCGAGTCGGTACCGGCGGCGCCGATGAAACAGGGCCGGCGCCTGCCGGTGGCCGCCAGGTGGTCCAGGACCAGGGCGATGCCCGCGGTGTTGTCGACCGCGACCAGGTCCGCGACGCCCGGTCCGCATCCGCGGTCGAGCAGCACCAGCGGCACCTTGTCGGCCGCGTCGGCGACCGCGGTCCGGCTGAGGTGTTCGTCGACGGGGACCACCAGAATGGCGTCGACCCGTCTGCCCAGGAGGTCGGCGATCCGGCCGGCTTCCACACCGGGGTCGTCGTCGCAGTCGGCGAGCAGCGCGGCCCGTCCGTAGCCGTGCAGGGCGTACGTGAGCTCCCGCACCAGCGACGGGTAGAACGGGTTGGTGATCTGCGGCAGCACCAGGCCGACGGTGCCCGTGGACCGGCTGCGCAGGGAGCGCGCGACCTGATTGGGCACGTAACCGAGGGTTTCGGCGGCGGCGCGCACCCGGGACGCGATCTCCTCGCCGACCGGCCGTGTGCCGGCCATGACGCGGGAGACCGTCGCTACCGAGCAACCGGACAGCGCCGCGACGTCCCTCAGGGTCACTTCACCCACCGGGCAGCCTCCTTGCCAGCCACGGCCCGCCCCGCGGCGAACCCCGTCATCCTTGACGAGGGCAAACGTTATCACTCGAATTCGCCCGGATGAAGGGCTGTTGAAAGGAGCTCAGCACTGCGTCGACCTCGCAGGACTGTGATGCGTGCCTCATGCATTGACATTTCGGTGCGGGGTTGAGCAATCTCTTGGGAGAACGTTTTCCCAGCGTCTTCCGGACGCTGCGGCCCGGGCGTGCGCCCCGTCCTCCGGGACGGCTCCGCGGATCCGCGTTCCCAAGGTTCTGCCGCCGGTCCGTCCGGCGCGCAGCCGCACACCGTCACAGCCGAGCAAAGGGGCTCATGTTGACCAGGAAGATCATCCTCGATTGCGATCCCGGACACGACGACGCGATCGCCATGCTGCTGGCCCACGGCAGCCCGGGCGTGGAGCTGGTCGGCGTGACCACGGTGGTCGGCAACCAGACGCTGGAGAAGGTGACCCGTAACGCCCTGTCGGTGGCGCGGATCGCCGGTATCACCGGTGTGCCGTTCGCGGCGGGCAACCCCCGTCCGCTGGTCCGCGAGATCGAGACGGCCCCGGACATCCACGGCGAGTCCGGCCTGGACGGCCCGGTCCTGCCCGAGCCCCGGACCGAGCTGGACCGGCGGCACGCGGTGGACCTGATCATCGACCTCGTCATGTCGCACGAGCCGGGCGAGATCACCATCGTGCCGACCGCGGGGCTGACCAACATCGCCATGGCGGTCCGCAAGGAGCCGCGCATCGCGGAGCGGGTCCGCGAGGTCGTCCTGATGGGCGGCGGCTACCACGAGGGGAACTGGAGCGCGGTCGCCGAGTTCAACA
This sequence comes from Streptomyces sp. NPDC060198, assembly GCF_042728415.1. Taxonomy (NCBI): domain Bacteria; kingdom Bacillati; phylum Actinomycetota; class Actinomycetes; order Kitasatosporales; family Streptomycetaceae; genus Streptomyces; species Streptomyces sp. NPDC060198. Next base: position 3,929 of record NZ_JBHWZJ010000404.1, read on the forward strand.
TCATCATCGACCCCGAGGCCGCGCACATCGTCTTCAACGCGGGCTGGCCGGTCACCATGGTCGGCCTCGACCTGACCCACCAGGCGCTGGCCACCCCGGAGGTCCGTGAGCGGATCTCCGCCGTCGGCACCCGCCCGGCCCGGTTCGTCGGCGAGCTGCTGGACTTCTTCGGCGACATGTACCTGGAGGCGCAGGGCTTCGAGCACCCGCCGGTGCACGACCCGTGCGCCGTCGCCTACGTGATCGACCCCGACGTCATGACCACGCGCAGGGTCCCGGTCGACATCGAGCTGCACGGCTCGCTCACCCTCGGCATGACCGTCGCGGACTTCCGCCGGCCGGCTCCCGAGGACTGCCGCACCCAGGTGGCCGTGTCGCTCGACCGCGACCGCTTCTGGGGCCTGGTCGTGGACGCGCTGGAGCGCATCGGCGAGGGCGGCGACCCCGACGGCGACAAGGCCGTCCCCGCCCCGGAGCGTGAGCAGGCGTGAACGTCTCCACCGCACCCGTCACGCCCGACGCGAAGGGCGCCGTCCACGGCCGCCCGGTACGCGTCGGCGCGCTGATGGTCGCCCTGCTGGTGGCCTGTTTCGCTTTCCAGCTCAACGCGAGCATGCTCAGTCCCGCCCTGACGGACATGGCGGAGTCGCTGCACACCACGTCGGTGTCCATCGGCAGCACCCAGACCGCGTTCTTCACCTCCGCGGCCGTCTTCTCGCTGTTCCTGCCGCGCCTGGGCGACCTGATCGGCCGCCGCAGGGTACTGACGGGCATGCTGGCGCTGATGGTCGTCGGCTGCGTGATCTCGGCCCTGGCCACCGACGTGCCGGTGCTGTTCGTCGGCCGTGTGCTCCAGGGTGTCAGCGGGCCGGTCGTGCCGCTGTGTCTGATCATGCTGCGCAACGAGGTCCGGGAGCCGAAGCTGTACGGCACCCTGCTCGGCGTCATCACCGCGGTCAACGGCGGCATCGCCGGTCTCGACTCCGTGGCCGGCGGTTCTCTCACCGACCACTTCGGCTTCGGCTCCGTCTTCTGGACCATGGCCGTGGTCGCCGCGCTCGGCGCCGTTCTCGTCGCCACCCTGACCCCCGAGTCGAAGGCCACCGCGGGCGACACCCGCATGGACTGGCCGGGTGCCCTCTTCCTCGCTGTCTCGGTCGGCACCCTGCTGCTCGCGCTCGACGAGGCCGGCAAGCTGTCCGCCGCGAACTGGACGTACGCGGTGCTCATGGCGGTCGTCGCGGTCGTCGCGTTCGCCCTGTTCTGGCGCAACGAGGGACGGGCCGCCCACCCGCTGGTCGCCCTGCACCACCTGCGGCGCCGTGCCACCTGGTCGCTGCTGGCCTGCACCCTGCTCACCATGACGGGTGTCTTCGCCGTCATGAACGGCCTGGTGCCCGCCTTCGCCCAGAACGCCGAGGCCGGCCTGGGGATGTCCGCCACCGGCTCCGCCTGGTGGACGCTCACCCCCTACGCCCTCGCCGGGTTCGCCATGGGCCCGCTGGCCGGCCGCGCCGCGGCCACCTGGGGCTACGGCCGCGTCCTGCGGGTCGGCCTGATCGGCTCCGTGATATCCGTCGCGGTCCTCGCGAGCACCCTGCACACCGGTTCGCGCGCCTGGCTGCTGATCGGCTCCCTGCTGGTCGGCATCACCTACGCGGGCATCGGCAACATCATCCTCAACGGGCTGGGGATCGTCCTCTCCCCCGACGACAACCCGGGCTTCCTGCCGGGCCTGAACGCGGGTGCGTTCAACCTCGGCGCGGGCCTCAGCTTCGTCGTCCTGGACGCCGTCCAGAGCGCCGTCCACCCGTCCTCGGCCGGCTCGACGTCCGGCTACTCCACCGCGATGATCGCCGGAATCGTGCTCATCGTGATCGCTCTCGCGGTCTCGTTCCTGATCCCGAAGCCCGCGCGGGCCGAGGTCGACGGGTAACTCCGCCCGCCCCGGGAGCGGTCCGCGGCCCCCGACCCGCACACGGCCCTGTGCCG
>NZ_JBHWZJ010000405.1:0-5895 GCF_042728415.1 Streptomyces sp. NPDC060198
TTTTATGTGCCTGGGGGGGGTGGGGGGGGTGGGGTGGGGGGGGTGGGGTGGGTTGGGTGCGGTGCGGTCCCACGGGGGAGACCACACCGCACCACCGCCGCTCGCACCACCCTTCGGCGTCTTCGTCTTCGTCTTCGTCTTCATCGGCATCGAGTGGCCGTCCGCGCCCCGCCCCGGTGGACCACTCCTTCAGGCGCTGCGGAATGGAGTGTTTATCGTCAGGGAGACGACTATGATCACCGCATGCCGTCCTACGACCCGTCGACTTTCCCGCCCTTCGCTGTCACGGTCGACCTGGTCGTGCTGACAGTGCGGCGCCACGCGCTGTGCGCGCTGGTCGTGCGCCGCGGGGAATCGCCCTTCCAGGGGTGCTGGGCTCTGCCCGGCGGGTTCGTCCGAGCGGACGAGGATCTGGGCGCCGCGGCTGCCCGCGAGCTGGTTGAGGAGACAGGCCTCTGCGCGCACGATCCGGCCGTTTCCGCGGCCGGCAACGGCGCCCACCTCGAACAGCTCGCCACGTACGGCGCCCCCTCCCGCGATCCGCGCATGAGGGTCGTCAGCGTGGCTCACCTCGCGCTCTCGCCCGACCTCCCCGCTCCCCGCGCGGGCGGGGACGCCAACAGCGCGCGCTGGGCACCCGTGGACGACCTTCTGGCCGTGGGCGGTGACACGGTGGAGGAGGCGGAGTCGCCCGCCCCCCTGGCGTTCGACCACGCCCGTATTCTCGCGGACGGCGTGGAGCGGGCGCGGTCCAAGATCGAGTACTCCTCGCTCGCCACGGCGTTCTGCCCGCCGGAGTTCACGGTCGGAGAGCTGCGCCGCGTCTACGAGGCCGTGTGGGGAGTGGTCCTGGACCCGAGGAACTTCCACCGCAAGGTGACCGGCACGCCAGGATTTCTGGTGCCCTCCGGAGGCACGACCACACGACAGGGCGGCCGTCCCGCCCAGTTGTTCCGTGCGGGTTCTGCGACGGTCCTCAATCCGCCCATGCTGAGGCCGGAAGTCTGACCCCGGGCGTCGGCGGGAAGGCCGCGTGAGCGATCTCGTGATCGATGGCTCCGCGATGCTTCCGCAGCTTCCCGAGTCCGTGAGCGCGGAACACTCGTAGACTTCCCGCTGCACCAAAAGTCGCAAATGTCGCGTTATGTTGCTGAGGTACGCACGCTCCCTGCCGCCGAGCGGTCATACCTTCCGCGAGAGAAGCGATGCTCCAGGCCATCGGACTGACCAGTGCCCGCCGCCGCGACCTGCCGCCCGCGGTGGACGATCTCACCTTCGAGGCCCGCTCGGGCCGTGTCACCGCGCTCCTCGGCGTCCCCGGCGCCGGAAAGACGACGGCCCTGCGCCTCATGCTCGAACTGGACCCCGGGCGCGGAGTCACCTACTTCAGGGGGCGTCCGCTGCACCGGATCGGGCATCCGCCGCGGGAAGTGGGCGTGCTCCTCGGGGATGTACCGGGGCACCCGGCGCGGACCGCGCGGGGGCAGTTGCGCATGCTCTGCGCCGCCGCCGGGGCACCTTTGTCGCGCGCCGACGAGATGCTCGAGGTCGTCGGTCTCTCCGGCCTCGGTGACCAGCGCATCGGTGGGCTCTCCGTAGGGATGGACCGCAGACTGGGGCTCGCCGCAGCCCTGTTGGGCGACCCGCACACGCTGCTTCTCGACGATCCCACCGACGGACTGTCCTCCCACGAGAGCGGCTGGTTGTACGGGCTGATGCGCGCGCACGCGGCCCAGGGCGGCACGGTGCTGTGGACCACCAGTGACCCCAAGGAGGCCATCCGCTCGGCAGACCGCGTCGTCACCATCGGCGACGGCAGGCTCGTGGCCGACCAAGAGGTCGCCGACTTCGCCCGCACCAGACTGCGCCCCCGCGTCGTCGTGCAGTCCCCGCACGCCGCCCGTCTCGCGGCAGTGGTCGGCCGCGAAGCCCGGGATGCGCGCCGGTCCGTGGAGATCGTGGCCGAGGAGGGGGCCCGCCTCTCGGTGTACGGGAGCAACTGCGCCGAGATCGGGGACGCCGCGTTCCGGTACGACATTCCTCTGCACCGGCTCGCCGACGAACTCGGCGACGCAGGCCCTCCCGCACCTCCCGCACCCGCGCCGGCCTCCGCGGCGGCGCTCTCGGAACTGCCCCCGCCGATCACCGTGCGCCCTCCGCGAGGTCCGCTCCGCCCGATGCGGTACGAGGTGAGGCGCATGTTGGGGGTGACGACAACGCCGTTGATCATGGCAGTGGTTCTGATCGCGTCGGCGGCCGCCTCGGTGGTGCTGGCGCGTACCGGAGGAGCCTCGCAGCCGCATCTGCTCGCAGGCTGGCCGACCCTGCTGCCGCTTCCTCCGGCGGCGCTCGGGGCAGGTCTGTTGGGTGCGCTCTCCTACGGCGACGAATTCCGCTACCCGGCTCTCGCGGCGAGCAGGGGGACGGTGCCGAGACGCCTGGGTCTGCTCGTGGCGAAACTGCTCGTCACCGGGGCGGTGGTGACCGCCCTGTCGCTTCTCGTCGTGGTCTGCGACATTCAGTTGCTCCGCCTCTTCTATGGGGAGGAGGTGGCCGCGATCCCCGGGAACGCGACATTGCTGGCAGTGAGTTGGGCTGCTCTGGCAGTCGGCTGTGCCTGGGCGGGGCTGCTCGCCGCGGGAATCTTCAGGGTGGCCGGTGCAGGTGTGGCGGCGGTGCTCGCCGTCCCGGTGCTCGTGGTGCCGCTGTTGCAGAAGGTGTTCGCCGGTCCCGCCGCGCATGCGCTGACCGGTCTTCCCGCCCGCCTGCGCGGACTGGCCTGGCTCGACATCCCGCCGGGACCGGACCGGTGGTTGGTTGCGGTCGGCCGGATCCTGGCTGAGCCCGTAGGCCTGGCACTTCTCGTGTCGCTGGCGGCTCTGATCTGCGCCTATGCGGGCACCGCCTTGCGGAACAGGGCGCGTTGGTGAGCGTTGGGGATCCGAACGCCGTGCGGCGAACCTCAAGCGCAGTTCCAATTGACCGAATTGAGACGATAAAGCGTCAATTGCGGCGTCGGCGACGATCACCCTTTCGTGTGCTTTTCAGCAAAGACCTCAAGGGGTGCGCGAGCCACGCCGACAAATGATGCGTGAGTACCCTTGCGCACACCATGATGACCACCGCCCGCTCCGCCGATTCCGGCCTCGCCGGCCCGGGCGATCTCGACCGTTACCCATACTCGGAGCCGGCCGGCGACCGTGCGCCGCTGCGGTCCTGGGGCGGCTCCGAATCCGAGCTGGGGCGCACCGGCCGCCGGGGGTCGGCAAGCCGTGGCCGGGGCTTGCACGGTCAACTCGTCCAGCAGCTCGGTCAGATGATCGTTTCGGGTGACCTCGGCGCGGACCGCCCGCTCGTGCCCGAAGAGATCGGGCAGCGATTCGAGGTCTCCCGTACCGTCGTGCGCGAGTCCCTGCGCGTCCTCGAAGCGAAGGGGCTGGTCAGCGCCCGCCCCAACGTGGGGACCCGGGTGCGCCCGGTGAGCGACTGGAACCTGCTCGACCCCGACATCATCGAATGGCGCGCCTTCGGCCCTCAGCGCGACGACCAGCGCCGCGAGCTGGCGGAGCTGCGGTGGACGATCGAGCCGCTCGCGGCGCGGCTCGCCGCCGGACATGGCCGGGAGGACGTTCAGCAGCGGCTCGGCGACATGGTCGAGATCATGGGACACGCCCTGGGGCAGGGGGACGGAGTCACCTTCTCCCGTGCCGACGCGGAGTTCCACGCCCTGCTGATCCAGGCCGCCGGCAATCGCATGCTCGACCATCTTTCCGGCATCGTGTCCGCCGCACTCCACGTCTCCGGCAGTCCGGTCACCGGGTGCGACCGGCCCAGCGAGGCTTCGGTCGGCCAGCACGCCAGGATCGCCGATGCCCTTGCCGCGGGTGACGAGGCCGGTGCCGAATCGGCCATGCGTCAGCTTCTCGTCGTCGTCCACCCCGAGGTGGAGCGAGTGGTTCCGGCACCGCGCGAGCACTGAGAGCGGTACGGCCGGGGTATACGCACCCTGTGCCGCCGGACCGTGCGGTCCGGCGGCACAATTGTGGGGGGATGTCGTCCCTGGCAGCGTTCGTCGCAAATGAGGTGTGACTCGGGCCACGCGGATTGGGCGTAACACTCCTCGAAACAGTGCGATGACCTAAGAGGTGACCGCCGCGGAAGGAATACAGCAGCCATTCGGCGCGCTGTGCAGTTCCCAGGCCAAGCCCGCGCCGTCGGCGACACTCCAGTCGACGGACGTCGGTTCCAGCCCTCCAGGGCGGGGCCGGAAGCCGTTTCCATCGTTCCGAGAGGTTGTTCGTGTCGGCCAGCACATCCCGTACGCTCCCGCCGGAGATTGCCGAATCCGAGTCCGTCACGGCGCTCATCGAGCGGGGAAAGGCTGATGGGCAGATCGCCGGCGACGACGTGCGTCGGGCCTTCGAGGCTGACCAGATTCCGCCAACCCAGTGGAAGAATGTTCTGCGCAGCCTCAATCAGATCCTCGAGGAAGAGGGTGTGACGCTGATGGTCAGTGCCGCGGAGTCGCCCAAGCGCGCCCGCAAGAGCGTCGCGGCGAAGAGCCCGGTCAAGCGCACCGCCGCCAAGACCGTCGCGGCGAAGACGACCGTGACGAGGACCGTCGCGGCATCCGCCGCCCCGGCCGTCGACAGCGCGGACGCGTCCGACGAGTCCGGTGCGGTCCCCGCGAAGAAGGCGGTGGCCAAGAAGGCCGCCGTGAAGAAGACCGCCGTGAAGAAGACGGTGGCCAAGAAGACCGCCGCCAAGAAGTCCGGCAAGCAGGACGACGACCTCCTCGACGGTGACGAGGCGGTCGAGGACGTCAAGGTCGGCAAGGGTGAGGACGAGGAGGGCGAGGGCGAGAACAAGGGCTTCGTCCTCTCCGACGACGACGAGGACGACGCGCCCGCGCAGCAGGTCGCCGTCGCCGGCGCCACCGCCGACCCGGTCAAGGACTACCTGAAGCAGATCGGCAAGGTCCCCCTCCTCAACGCCGAGCAGGAGGTGGAGCTCGCCAAGCGGATCGAGGCGGGTCTGTTCGCCGAGGACAAGCTGGCGAACGCCGACAAGCTCGCGCCGAAGCTCAAGCGCGAGCTGGAGATCATCGCCGAGGACGGCCGACGGGCCAAGAACCACCTGCTGGAAGCCAACCTCCGCCTCGTGGTCTCGCTCGCCAAGCGCTACACCGGCCGCGGCATGCTCTTCCTGGACCTGATCCAGGAGGGCAACCTCGGTCTGATCCGTGCGGTCGAGAAGTTCGACTACACCAAGGGCTACAAGTTCTCCACGTATGCCACCTGGTGGATCCGTCAGGCGATCACCCGCGCCATGGCCGACCAAGCCCGTACCATCCGCATCCCGGTGCACATGGTCGAGGTCATCAACAAGCTGGCGCGTGTCCAGCGCCAGATGCTCCAGGACCTGGGCCGCGAGCCCACCCCGGAGGAGCTGGCCAAGGAACTCGACATGACCCCCGAGAAGGTCATCGAGGTCCAGAAGTACGGGCGCGAGCCGATCTCCCTCCACACCCCGCTGGGTGAGGACGGAGACAGCGAGTTCGGTGACCTGATCGAGGACTCCGAGGCGGTCGTTCCGGCCGACGCGGTGAGTTTCACCCTCCTCCAGGAGCAGCTGCACTCGGTGCTCGACACCCTCTCGGAGCGGGAGGCGGGCGTGGTCTCCATGCGCTTCGGTCTCACCGACGGTCAGCCGAAGACGCTGGACGAGATCGGCAAGGTCTACGGGGTGACGCGCGAGCGCATCCGGCAGATCGAGTCGAAGACCATGTCGAAGCTCCGCCACCCGTCGCGTTCGCAGGTTCTGCGCGACTACCTCGACTAGGTCGACCGGGCCCACAGGACGGGCCGGGTGCCCGGAACCACTCGGTTCCGGGCC
>NZ_JBHWZJ010000406.1:0-5850 GCF_042728415.1 Streptomyces sp. NPDC060198
GGCGGATCCCTCAGGCGGGGACGGGCGCCACGCGGGTGCCGGACAGTGCGGCCAGGGAGGCCAGGGAGGCCACGATCTCGTCGCTCCTGGTCTTCGCGTCGCCGAAGAGCATGGCGGTGTTCTCGCGGAAGAAGAGCGGGTTCTGCACACCGGCGTATCCGCTGGCCATCGAACGCTTGAAGACGACGACGTTCGCGGCCTCCCAGACCCGCAGCACCGGCATGCCGGCGATCGGGCTGCCCGGGTCGTCCATGGCGGCCGGGTTGACGGTGTCGTTGGCGCCGATGACCAGGACGACGTCGGTGGTGGCGAAGTCGTCGTTGATCTCGTCCATTTCGAGCACGATGTCGTACGGCACCTTGGCTTCGGCGAGCAGGACGTTCATGTGGCCCGGCAGACGGCCGGCGACCGGGTGGATACCGAACCGCACGTCGACGCCCCGGGCTCGCAGGGTGCGGGTCAGCTCGGCGACCGGGTACTGCGCCTGGGCCACCGCCATGCCGTATCCGGGGGTGATCACCACCCGGGAGGCGCCGGCCAGCAGTTCGGCGGTTTCGTCCGCGTTGGTCTCGCGGTGTTCGCCCTGTCCGCCGTCGCCACCGCCCGCGGGCGCCTCGATCCCGAACCCGCCCGCGATGACGGAGACGAAGGAGCGGTTCATGGCCTTGCACATGATGTACGAGAGATAGGCACCCGACGAGCCGACCAGCGCGCCGACGACGATGAGCAGGTCGTTGTCGAGCAGGAAGCCGCTCGCGGCAGCCGCCCACCCGGAGTAGCTGTTGAGCATGGATACCACCACGGGCATGTCACCGCCGCCGATCGAGGCGACCAGGTGCCATCCGAACAGCAGCGCGATCGCGGTGACGGCGATGACCGGCCAGAGCGCCGGCTCGGCCACGAAGACGACGGTGAGCACGACGAAGGCGAGCAGCGCGCCCAGGTTGAGGAGGTTCTTCCCGGGGAGCACGAGCGGGGCGGACTTGATCCTCGCGCTCAGCTTGAGGTTGGCGACGATCGAGCCGGTGAAGGTGACCGCTCCGATGAAGATGCCGAGGGAGACCTCGGCATGATGGATGCTCAGGAGGGTTCCGGAGAAGCCGCCTTCACCATTGCGCTCGACCTCGATGTAGGAGGCCCAGCCGACCAGCACTGCGGCGAGTCCGACGAACGAGTGGAGCAGCGCGATCAGTTCGGGCATGCCGGTCATGCGTACCACGCGGGCGCGCCACAGCCCGATGGCGGCGCCGACGACCAGGGAGATGGCGAGTACGAGCGCGGTCGAGCCGCGCACCGAGCTTTCGTGGAGGGTCAGTTGGATGGTGGCAGCCAGGGCGACGACCATGCCGGCGACGCCGTACGTCCAGCCCTGCCGTGCAGTCTCGTGCTTGCTCAGGCCTGCCAGCGAGAGGATGAAGAGCAGTGCGGCGACGAGGTAGGCCGCGGTGGAGATCGAGGCTGCGGTCACGTCAGTTCCCCTTGCTGAACATGGCGAGCATGCGGCGCGTCACCGCGAAGCCGCCGACGATGTTGACGGAGGCGAGCAGGGTCGCGAGGCCGGCCAGCGCCTGGATGACGTGCCCGCCGAGCCCGACCTGGACCAGCGCTCCGACGACGATGACTCCGGAGATGGCGTTGGTGACGCTCATCAGGGGCGTGTGGAGGGCGTGGTGGACCTTGCCGATGACGTAGTAGCCGATGACGATCGCCAGGGTGAGTACGGTGAAGTTCTGCGGGATCGGATCCGGGGCGAAGGCGATCACGAGCCAGAGCAGAGCGATTCCGGTGAGGACGGACGCGAGCTTCGCCACGGCGGGCAGGGGCTTCTTCGCCGGCGCCGGGGCCACCACCGCGGCCGGCGCGGTCGCGGGGGCGGCGCTGACCTGGACGGGGGGCGGTGGCCAGAGTTTCTCGCCCCGTCCGTCCCCGGTGGCGCGGACGACCGTGATGCCGCGCTGGACGGGGTCGTCGAGATCGAGGACGACCTTGCCGTCCTTCTCCGGCGTGAGCAGCTTGAGCAGGTTGACGAGGTTGGTGCCGTACAACTGGCTTGCCTGGGTGGGGAGACGGCCCGCCAGATCGCCGTAGCCGAGGATGGTCACACCGTTGTCCGTGACGATCTTCCGGCCTTCGACGCTGCCCGCGACGTTGCCGCCCTGTGCGACGGCCATGTCGACGATCACGGAGCCGGCCCTCATCGAGGCGACGTCCGCCGCGGTGATCAGTGCGGGCGCCGGGCGCCCGGGGATGAGCGCGGTGGTGATGATGATGTCGACGTCGGCGGCCTGGGTGGAGTAGAGCGCGGCGGCGGCCCTGTCGTACAGGTCCGAGGTGGCCTTGGCGTAGCCGTCGCCGGACTGCTGGGCCTCCTCCTCCACGACGACCGGGAGGTACTCGCCGCCGAGCGATGCGACCTGGTCGGCGACCTCGGGGCGCGGGTCCGTCGCGCGCACGACGGCACCGAGGCTGGAGGCCGCGCCGATCGCGGCCAGGCCGGCGACGCCGGCTCCGGCCACCAGCACCTTGGCCGGAGGGACCTTTCCGGCCGCGGTCACCTGGCCGGTGAAGAAGCGGCCGAATTCGTGTGCGGCCTCGATCACCGCGCGATAGCCGGCGATGTTGGCCATGCTGGAGAGCACGTCCAGGGACTGGGCGCGGCTGATCCGCGGCACGGCGTCCATGGCGAGGACGGTGATGTCCCGTTCGGCCAGGGCGTCCACGAGCCCGGGGTTGAGCGCGGGCGCCAGCAGGCAGACCAGGTAGGCGCCGTCCTTCGGCTTGTCGACGTCGTCCGGCGAGGGGCCGTTGACGCGCAGCACGATGTCCGCGCTCCACGCCTCGTTCGCGGTACCCACGGTGGCTCCGGCCTCGGCGTACGCGAGGTCGGTGAAGGCGGAGAGCTCGCCTGCTCCGGACTCGACGACCAGTTCGTGGCCGAGGGCGATGAACTGTCTGACGGTCGTGGGTGTCGCGGCCACGCGGGTCTCCCCGGTCGGCTCGCGGGTCACTCCGATGCGCATGGAAAGGGCTCCTTCGGGGACGTGGGCCGCCGTGCACGGTCTGCGAGGGGGCGGGGGTCTGATGCTGCCCCGTTCGACCGGGGTGACACCAGACCTTGTCCGGGCGTGGATCGGCACACGGGGAGCGGGTTGACGGCCGTACCCGTCGAGCGGTAGACCGCCGTCGGCGCGGCGACTGCCGACCGACGGGATCCATGCGCCCGGCCTCCGCCGTGGCTTCCGGATTCCAGGGCCTCGCCAAGGGCGCCGGACGTCACTTCGGTGGCGGGGCGGTCCTGCGGACGATGGTGGAGACGGAGGGCGGGTTCCTGTTCGTCCGTTCCGCCGGTTCGAACACCTACCTGACCTCACTCCCCCGGCAGGGCGGCCGGCACCCCTGGTCCGGCGAGTCGGGACGGGATGTGCGTGACCGCGAGCCGGCAACTTCCGTTCACCGGGCAGCGGGTGTCGGTGGGTGTCCCTCACTCTTGGGCCGTCGACCGCCACGACCGCACGGCGCCGGAGCGACTGACGCTCCCGAATGTCCCAAGGAGGAACACCGTTGATGACGGAAGACCATGTGGCCCCGAGCACTTCGCCACCGGACCGCTCCGGGGCCGCGCGCGCGTACGCGAGCCACCGGCCCGGCGTACCGCAGCGGACGGCCGGCTTCCGCACCGCGGCACTCGCGCGGGTGCCCGCCCCGGTGGTTCCGGGCCCGGGAGCGTCGCGTGTCTCGGGGTTCGCCGGCCCGGCGCTCTCCGGCGACCGGCACGCCGCTTTCGAGGGGGACGCCCGTCTGCTCCTCGGCACCCACGCCGCTCCCGGCCCGCTGACCGGGGAGAGCGGGTTCACCGTGCGTCTCGCCCGGCGGCCCGGAGCGCTCGCGTGAGGGGCGAGGCTGCCGGAGAGCAGCCCACGGCCCCGCCCGCCCGGGCGCCCCGGGTCCGTCCCGGGCACGGCCAACTCGTGCTGCCGGGAGCCGGGAACCGGGGCCGGAGCCCGGTGCCCCGTTCGCGCCGCCCGGACGGTGGAGCGATCCGGTCCGCACCGGCCGACACCGACCGGTCCGTCGCCTTGCCCTTGCCCAGGCCCGCCGTTCCCGGGGACGCCGCGGAGATCGCGCGTCTGAGATCGGCGTACGCGTCCTCGGAACCGCTCTCGCCCGAGCGGCTCGCCACGACCCGGACCCTTTTGGCTGCCCGGCTCACCGCGGCCGGCAGTGCGGTGGCCTACGTCGTGGACGCCCCGGAGGGTGGGGGGCTGGCCAGTTGCGCTCTCGCCCTGGTCCATCCCGTGTTCCCGTCGCCCGGCTCCCCGGAAGGGCTCGCGGCGCACGTGGACACCGTCGCCACCGAGCCCGTCCACCGCGGGCGCGGCCATGCCCGCGCGGCGCTGGGCGCCCTGCTGCGGCATCTGCAGGAGCTGGGCGTGAGCGAGTACGCGCTCCACACGGGCGGCGAACCGGCCTCGTTCTACGAGCGGTTCGGCTTCTTCCACGATCCGGCGCTCCTGCGGATGACCAGATCCCCCGCGCGGCGGGCCGTGGACCCCGCGGGTCTGTCGACCGCCCAGTTCACGGAGACGGTCATGCGCGCCACGGGGTTCGCCGGGCTGTACTTCACCGACGAGGACGGCAATCCCCTGCAGCTCCACGCGGTGTACTCCGCCTCGCACCCGTGGCAGATTCCCGGCGGGACGATGGACCCGGGTGAACGCCCCTGGGGTACGGCCGTGCGCGAGTGCCGGGAGGAGACCGCGATCGTCGTGGACGGCCCGCCCCGCAGGCTCCTGGCCGCCGTCTACGGCCTGCCGGGCGCCCAGTGGCCGTACAGCACCTTCGGGTGCGTCTTCGACGGCGGGCGCCTCACCCGCGCCCAGATCGAGGCCGTCGTCCTGGATCCGGCGGAACACGACGAGGTGCGCGTGCTGCCGCTGGAGGAGTGGCGGGACCACATGCCGGACGGTGACTACCGCCGGCTGCTGGCCATCGACGAGGCCCGTCGGTCGGGCCGGACGGCGTACTTCGACACCTGGGACTGGGAAACGGAGTGAAGCGCCGGACGTGACCTGCGGCACTCATGATCGTTCGCAGGGCGTGATCCGTCCGACGGACAGGGATCACTTCCCCCCGCACCAGAGAGACCGGTATCCGCCGCATGAACACCAGCACCCGTCCCGTCGTGAGCCGTACGGCAGTCGCCTTCGCCGTCACCGCCGTCCTCTCCCTGGGGTCCGTGGCCGCTGCCGAGGAACCCCAGGGCTGGAAGGGCGAGGGCGGCCTCACCCTGACGGCCGACGAGAACAACAAGGTCGACACCTATCTGGACCACGCCCGGCAGGCGGAACGCACCATCAGCGTCCAGGTGCGCACCGCCGCCGCGCTGTCGGGTGCCGAGATCATCGGCTTCGACCAGCGCCTGAAGTCGCCCGACTCGCTGAAGCGGAAGGTCGCCACCGCGCTCGGCGAGCGGTCCGGCCGCAATGTCGACACGGTGCTGGCCGGCATCACGGACGCGGTGCGCTACACCGTGCAGTGGCAGGACGCCGCCTACACCGTCGGCGTCACCGACGCCTCGAACACGCTCGACGCCTTCGGCAACGACAGCACCAAGTGGTCGAACACCTGGGGTCGTACGAGCGGGTACAAAGCCCTCAACACCGGTTGGCGGGCTCCCCGTTCCGGCCAGCTGTTCGAGATCCAGTTCCACACGCCCGCCAGCAAGCACGCCCAGGAGGCCACCCACAAGCTGTACGAGGAGCAGCGGCTGCCCTCCACCAGCGCCGCCCGCAAGGAGCAGTTGCAGCGCGAGCAGGACGCTCGCGCTCGAACCAGACCACCGACGTCTGC
>NZ_JBHWZJ010000407.1:0-5849 GCF_042728415.1 Streptomyces sp. NPDC060198
CCGGCGGAAGGGCCGGCGGGCACCGTCATGGGGCGAGCGGGGTCAGGCGCCCGCCCTCCGCTTGTTCCACACGTCGAAGCCGACCGCCGCCAGCAGCACGAGGCCCTTGATGACCTGCTGCCAGTCGGTCCCCACCCCGACCAGGTTCATGCCGTTGTTGAGCACACCGAGGACCAGGCCACCGATGATGGCTCCCAGCACGGTGCCCACGCCACCGCTCATCGACGCCCCGCCGATGAACGCGGCCGCGATGGCTTCCAGTTCGAAGTTCACACCCGCCTTCGGCGAGGCCGCGTTGAAGCGCGCGGCGAAGACGAGGCCGGCGAGCGCGGCGAGCATCCCCATGTTGAGGAACACCGCGAAGGTGACCTTCTTGTCCTTGACCCCGGACAGCTTCGCGGCGGGCAGGTTGCCTCCGATCGCGTACACGTGCCGTCCGATCACCGCGTTCCGCATCACGTACCCGAAGCCGACCAGCAGCACGGCCAGGATCAGGAGAACCACGGGCGTGCCCTTGTAGCTGGCGAGCAGCAGGGTCGTGACCAGGATCGCGGCGACCAGTGCACCCGTCTTCAGCCAGAACAGGCCTGCGGGGAGCGGCTCCAGGGTGAACTCGCGCTGGCGCCCGCGGTCCCGAACCTCCTGGAGGACCACGTACGCGGCCAGTCCGATCCCCAGGAGCAGCGTGAGGTTGTGGTAGTTGGTCTCCGGTCCCACCTCGGGCAGGAACCCGTTGGCGACCTTCTGCAGCCCTTCGGGGAACGGGCCGAGGGTCTGTCCCTTCAGGAAGATCTCCGTCAGCCCGCGGAAGAGCAGCATGCCCGCGAGGGTCACGATGAAGGAAGGGATGCCGACATAGGCGATGAAGAAGCCCTGGAGGGCACCGGCTGCGGCTCCCAGCAGCAGGGTGAGCAGCACCGCGATGGGCCAGGCGACGTGGTGCTCGACCATGAGCACCGCCCCGATGCCACCTACCAGGGCCATCAGGGAGCCGACCGACAGGTCGATGTGCCCGGCGATGATGACGATCATCATGCCGATGGCGAGGATGAGGATGTAGCTGTTCTGCAGGACCAGGTTGGAGACGTTGCGCGGCAGCAGCAGGTCTCCGCCGGTCCAGATCTCGAACAGGAGCACGATCAGGCCGAGCGCGAAGAGCATCCCGTACTGGCGCATGTTGCGCCGGACGCCGTCCAGGAGCACTCTGCCCACCGGCCCGCCGGTGGACTTACCGCCCGGCGGCGCCGGTGTGGTCGTTTTCGTACTGACGTCGGTGCTCATGCCTGGTGTCCTTCGCTGGGGGTGGCACCTG
Organism: Streptomyces sp. NPDC060198; assembly: GCF_042728415.1. Classification (NCBI taxonomy): domain Bacteria; kingdom Bacillati; phylum Actinomycetota; class Actinomycetes; order Kitasatosporales; family Streptomycetaceae; genus Streptomyces; species Streptomyces sp. NPDC060198. The sequence goes on from NZ_JBHWZJ010000407.1 coordinate 1,313, forward strand.
CGGTGACTGCCGGTGGTGCGGTGGTGTCCCGGGTCATGTGCCGCATCAGCACTTCCTGGGTGGCGTCCTCCCGGGACACCTCGCCGGTCAGACGCCCGGCCGCCATGGTGTAGATGCGGTCGCACATGCCGAGCAGTTCGGGCAGCTCGGAGGAGATGAAGAGGATCGCCTTGCCCTCGGCGGCAAGTCGGTCGATCACGGTGTAGATCTCGAACTTCGCGCCGACGTCGACCCCGCGGGTGGGCTCGTCGAGGACCAGGACGTCAGGTCCGGCCAGGATCCACTTGCTGAGGACGACCTTCTGCTGGTTGCCGCCGGAGAGCCGGCCGACCGGTTCGAGGACGTTCGGAGTCTTGATGTTCATGGTCTGCCGGTAGCGTTCGGCCACCTTGCGCTCGTCGTGGCCGTCGACGACGCCGCGCCGGGCGAGGGAGCCGAGCGAGGCGAGCGAGATGTTCCGGCTCACGGTGTCCCCGAGGTCGAGACCGTAGTGCTTGCGGTCCTCGGTGACGTACGCGATGCCGTTGGCGATGGCCTCGGGGACCGTGCGCGTCCGTACCTCGCGGCCGTCCCTGAGGACGGAGCCCTGCTCGTAGTGGCCGTAGGAGCGGCCGAAGACGCTCATCGCCAGCTCCGTGCGGCCTGCGCCCATGAGCCCGGCGATGCCGACGATCTCCCCGCGGCGGACCTGGACCGAGACCCCGTCGACGACCTTCCGGCTGCGGTCGAGCGGGTGGCGCACGGTCCAGTCGCGGATCTCCAGGGCCGGTTCGGTGTCGGCCGCACCCTCGTAGGGCGTGCGGTCGGGGAAACGGCTGTCGAGGTCCCGGCCCACCATGCCGCGGATGATGCGCTCCTCGGTGGTGGTCGGGTCCTTGACGTCCAGGGTCTCGATGGAGCGCCCGTCACGCAGGATGGTGACGGAGTCGGCGATCCGGGCTATCTCGTTCAGCTTGTGCGAGATGATGATCGAGGTGATGCCCTGGCCCTTCAACTCCCCCATCAGTCGCAGCAGCTTCGCACTGTCCTCGTCGTTGAGCGCGGCGGTGGGTTCGTCGAGGATCAGCAGCCGGACGTCCTTCGCCAGGGCCTTCGCGATCTCCACGAGCTGCTGCTTGCCGACACCGATGTCGGCGACCCGCGTCTCGGGATGTTCGTCGAGCCCGACCCGCCTGAGCAGTTCGGCGGCGCGGCGCAGCGCCTCGCGCCAGTCGATGATCCCCCGCCGGGACGGTTCGTTGCCGAGGAAGATGTTCTCGGCGATCGACAGGTACGGAACGAGCGCGAGTTCCTGGTGGATGATGACGATGCCGCGCCGCTCGCTGGCCCTGATGTCCTTGAACCGGCACGGCTCGCCGTCGAAGACGATCTCGCCCTCGTAGGACCCGTGGGGGTGGACGCCGGACAGGACCTTCATGAGCGTCGACTTGCCGGCGCCGTTCTCGCCGCACAGGGCGTGCACCTCTCCGCGTGCCACGGAGAGGGTCACCTCCGACAACGCCTTGACCCCGGGGAAGGTCTTGACGATGGACCGCATCTCCAGGACGGGGCCGGTCGGCGTTGGCTGAGGAACGGGCACCTCGCCGGATTGGGTGGCGGAGGTCACCCCAGCTCCCCGGCGTCGATGTAGCCGGAGTCGACCAGGATCTTCTTGTAGTTCGTCTTGTCGACGCTGACCGGGTCGAGCAGGTAGGCCGGAACGACCTTCTTGCCGTTGTCGTAGGTGGAGTCGTCGTTGGTCTCGGGCTTCTTGTCGTTGAGGACGGCGGACACCATGTCCGCGGCGACCTGGGCGAGGGCCCTGGTGTCCTTGTAGACGGTCTGGGTCTGTTCGCCCGCGATGATCGACTTCACGGATGCGACCTCCGCGTCCTGGCCGGTGACGATCGGCAGCGGCTTGGCGGTGCTTCCGTAGTCGTCGGACTTCAGGGCGGACAGGATGCCGATGGAGATGCCGTCGTAGGGGGAGAGCACCGCGTCGACCCGGCCGGTGGAGTAGGACGAGGTCAGCAGGTCGTCCATGCGCTTCTGTGCCGTACCGCCGTCCCACCGCAGGGTGGTGACCTGGTTGAGCTGGGTCTGCTTGGAGCGTACGACCAGTTGCTTCTTGTCGAGGTAGGGCTTCAGCACCTTCATGGCGCCGTTGAAGAAGTACTTGGTGTTGTTGTCGTCGTTGGACCCCGCGAACAGCTCGATGTTGAAGGGGCCCTTCTTCGAGCCGCCCTCCAGCCCCAGCTTGTCGACGATGTACGTGGCCTGGAGCTCGCCGACCTTCTCGTTGTCGAAAGAGGCGTAGTAGTCGACGTGCTCGGAGCCCAGGATGAGCCGGTCGTAGGAGATCACCGGGATGTGGGCGTCGGCAGCCTGCTGGAGGACGTTGGACAGCGCCTCGCCGTTGATGGCGGCCACGACGAGGGCGTCGACGCCCTGGGTGATCATGTTCTCGATCTGGGCGACCTGCTGGTCGGGGTCGTCCTCGCCGTACTGCAGGGTCGTGGCGAATCCGGCCTTCTTCAGGCTGGTGGTCATGTTCTTGCCGTCGGCGATCCATCGCTCGGAGGACTTGGTGGGCATGGCGATGCCGATGGTCAGGTCCTTCTTGTCCTTCGACTCCTCGCTCCCCCCCTCGCTGCTTTGCCCGCAGGCGGTCAGGAGCAGGGCACAACCGGTGGTCACGGCCAGAAGGGCGTATGCGGATCGGAGTTTCGTCATGGGTGTTACCTGGCAATCCCGTCGTCGAGGCGGCTCTGTCCGGAACGACCTCGGCGGCAGCACGCGTTCTCGCGCCGCTGGACGGCATCGTCCCGGCTTGGCGGCCGAGGCTGAGCAGCCCCGGCAGAGCTCGATTGTTAGCGCTCACAACGCGTCGTACAAGAGGCGTTGGGGTTTTTTCCCACGTCGATACCCAGCCGTAAGCAGGAAGATGAGCGGCAAACGTGGCGCATCCCGCAGAAAGTGCGCGAGCCGACGGGCGGAACGCCGTCGTTTCCCGCCGCCGACGGCCTGCGTCGTGGCGAAGGATGTTCGTCTCCCGTCGGGCCGGCCGCGGCGTCGAGGCGAACATCCGCCGCACGTCCGGGCGTTCGAGCGTGAGACCCTGGCCTGCGGACAACCGCGCCGGCAGGGCGACTCCGTCGCACGCGTGCCGGTCGCGCGTGGCGCCGGCCCTCGTCCCGAAGCAGTGTCGCGTGTCCGGCACCGTGTCGGCGGTCCCCAGGGGTCGGCCGACCGCCGTCGTCCCCGCTCCCTCTCCGGGTCTGCGCGGGAACGGCCGGCCCCCGCACCGGCCCGTGCGGCCGGCCCGAAGCGGTACTCACGCGTGCACGGTCGCGGTCCCGTACGGAACCAACCACACCGGCCCAGCAGCCCGTACGCCTGACGCTCGGCGGAGCCGAACACCGCCGCGTCGACCACCCGCAGCCGGTTCAGCGGTGTCGTCGCCACCTCCACCTCGATGGTGTGGGAGCCGTGCCGCAACCGCGGCCCCAGGTCCACCACGCGCGCCAACTGGTTCACCGATGCGAGGGCATGGCCGTTGAGGCGGAGGCGGAAGGTGTCGCACACCTCGCCCAGTTCGAGCCGTGCCCCGGTCGCCCCCGTTCCACTCCCTGCCGAGAGCGAAGGTGGCGCGGTAGGTACCCACACCGGAAACGTCCTCCAGGACGGGTATCTGCGACCGCGGCAACAGCCCGTCCGGCAGCAGCAGTTCGTGTCGTACGTGGACGGTCTCGGCGGCGTCGGGACCCGCCGGCCGCCAGTCCTCCACGTTCCAGCTTCCAGGTCTCCAGGTCTCCAGGTCTCCAGGTCTCCAGGTCGAACGGCGCGGGCGCCGACCGGACTACGGCGTCCACCGAACGTCCGTCGTCGAACATGGTGCGGAAGGAACCCGCTGCGGCGGCCCCGCACCTCGAACGTACGTCCGTCGGCGGTGACGCTCGCCGGCCGACGTCGCGGTGATGTTCCGGGTGGAGACGCCACCGGAGGGCCGGGGCAGCCGCACGATGCTCACAGCGCCCGGCGCCAGGTCCACCGGGAGACGGATCCGCCCGTCGTCGGTGCGGGTGTACACGGCGATCGGCGCGACCGAACCGGTCCACGGGCCCAGCAGGTGGGGGCGGCTCCGCGCACGTGACCGGTCAGGGCGGCGTCGTGACGGATCCGTGTACCAGTCGCCCCTGCTTGCTGGCCGCGTCGTGGGCGAAGAAGAAGTTTCGGTCACCTGGGCGACGTGGAGATCTACCGGGTGGGATCAGGCCGTTGGGCCTTCACGCCGAGTTTCACACCCGGTGGGTGACCGGTGGGTGTGCCGTTCGGGCGGCGCGGGGGCAGTTCGCCCCCGGTGGCGCGTTCTCGCTCGGCTGCCTCGGCCGCTTCGGCTCCCTCTGCTTCCTGGGCGGAGATCCGACCGGGTCGGGGCGCCTGTGACCGGACCCGGTGGCCCGTCGGCCCCGACTCCGCCTCCGGGCCATCGCCGAACAGCCTGGCGGGACGCGAGACTCCGCCGAGGGTACGGAACACGACAGCGCTGGTTCCCGCC
>NZ_JBHWZJ010000408.1:0-5822 GCF_042728415.1 Streptomyces sp. NPDC060198
GGCCGGGCGGCGAGGAGCGGTCCGGTCTGCGGGTTGAGGTGGCGGAGCAGACCGTAGCCGAGGTGCCCGTCCTCGTCGGGCCGGCGCGCGGCGGCCTCGCGGGCGGCGGCGACGGGGTCGGTGTGCGCGGTGAGGCGGACGGGGGCGACGGCGGTGAACCAGCCGACCGTGCGGGAGTAGTCGTGGTGGTCGCGGGCGGGGACGCGACCGTGGTGTTCGAGTTCGATCGCGAGGTCGGTGGGCTCGGGCTGGATACGGGTCAGCGCGGCGCGCAGCGCGCCGACGAGCAGTTCGGTGAGTCCGATGCCGAGGACGGCGGGCGCGGTGCGGGTGACCAGGTCGCCGGTCCGGGCCGGGAGGACGACGGTGATTTCGCGCAGCGCGGTGGCCGGGGGCAGCGGGGCGGGCGCGTCGAGGGTGGAGAGCCAGTGGCCGAGCCCGTCGACGGCTTCGGCGGAGCGGTTGGTCAGCGCTTCGGCGTACTCGGCGAAGGGGGTGGTCGTCGGCGCCGGGGTCTCTCCGCGCAGCGCGGCGGCCAGGTCCTCGGTCAGGATCAGCCAGGAGACCGCGTCGACGCAGAGGTGATGGGCGGTGACCACGAGGGTGCGGGTCTGCCCGATCCAGGAGAAGGCGACGACTCGGCCGGCCGAGGGGTCGAGCCCTGCGGCTGCCTCGTCCGCGGCTGCGGTCGGGTCGGTGGTGTCGGGAAGCAGGACGGTGGCGTCACTGGCGGGTTCGGTGGACAGGGACCAGACCCCGTGGTCGGTCCGCAGTCGCAACCGCAGGGCCGGGTGCGCGGCCAGCAGGGCGTCCGCGGCGCGCCGGACGTCGGCGGGCGTGGTGCCGTCGGGCGCCGTCACGGTACGGGCCTGGGAGAACCGGTCGAGCGAGCCGCCCAGTTCGCGCTGGCGCAGGACGATCGGGGTCGGTGCGACCGGTCCGTCCTGCGGGCGGGCGGGCTCGGGGACGGCGGGGAGCAGCGGCGCCCGGGTGTCCAGGTGTGCGGCGAGCGCGCGCGGGGTGCGGTACAGGAACACGTCGCGGGGTGCGATGGGCAGGCCGAGCGCCCTGGCCCGGTTGATCACGGTGATGGCGACGATGCTGTCGCCGCCGGCCGTGAAGAAGTCGGTGTCGGCATCGACGTCCGGCTCGGGCAGGGTCTCGGCGAAGAGGGTGACGAGTGCGTCGAGGGCGACGGGCGCATCGAGGGCGGGGCCGCTCGCGGCGACGGGGGTGTCCTCCTGTGCGGCGCGTTCGGTCAGGGCCTTGCGGTCCAGTTTGCCGTTGACGGTGAGGGGGAGGGCGTCGAGGGCGTGCACCCGGCCGGGCACCATGTGCGCGGGCAGCTTCGTGGAGAGCAGGCGGGTGAGGTCGGCGGGTGCCCGGCCCACGACGTGGGCGATCAGGTGGTCGCCGGTGTCCGCGGGGGTGACTGCGGCGTCGGTGATGCCGTCGATCTCCCTGATCGCGGCCTCCACCTCGCCGAGTTCGATGCGGAAGCCCTTCAGCTGTACCTGGTCGTCGGCACGGCCCACGAACTCCAGCTCTCCGCCGAGGGTGCGGCGGGCGAGGTCGCCCGTGTGGTACATGCGGGAGCCGTCACCGGCGAACGGGTCGGCGACGAATCGGCCGGCGGTGAGTTCCGGCCTGCCGAGGTAGCCGAGCGACACCTGGTCGCCGGCGACGTAGATGGCGCCCACCCGGCCCGGCGGCACCGGTCGGAGCCAGTCGTCGAGGAGGTGGGTGGTCAGGCCGGGGACGGGGCCGCCGATGGGGCTGGTGCCGTCGACGGTGAAGTCCTCGTCGGTGAGCACCCGCTGGGTGACGTGGACGGTGGTCTCGGTGATGCCGTACATGTTGACCAGTTCGGGCGTGGTGGTGCCGTGGCGCTCGGTCCAGCCGCGCAACCGTGCGAGGTCCAGGGCCTCGCCGCCGAAGATGATCCGGCGCAGCGCGGTGACCGGTTGGCCCGCGTGCCGGTCGGCCTCGGTGAACTGGTAGAAGGCGGACGGGGTCTGGTTGAGGACGGTCACCCCGCGTTCGCGGACCAGCCGGTGGAAGTCGACCGGGGAGCGGGTGAGCGCGTACTCCGGCACCAGCAGTTCCCCGCCGTGCGCGAGTGCGCCCCACAGCTCCCAGACCGCGAAGTCGAAGGAGTACGAGTGGAACTGGACCCAGACGTCGTCGGGGCCGAAGTCCATGGCGGTCCTGGTGTTCGCGAGGAGGGTCACCACGCTGGAGTGCGGGACGACGACGCCCTTGGGGCGGCCGGTCGATCCGGAGGTGTAGATGACGTACGCGGGGTCGTGCGGGGCGGCCTCGGTGCGTGACCCGTCCGGGGCGGGCGAGTCGGCGTGCGGCGGCTCCTCCCCCAGCACCAGCAGGACGGCCAGGTCGTCTCCGGTCCGGCCGAGCAGCCGGGTGAAGCGTTCCCGCTGTCCGGGGCCGACGAGCACGACCTGGGGGGCGGCGTCGGTGAGGACGTGCTCCAGGCGGTCGTCCGGGTACGCCAGGTCGAGCGGTACGTACGCTCCTCCCGCCGAGACGATGGCGACCAGGGCCACCACCTGTTCGACGGAGCGCGGAACCGCGACGGCGACCCGGGTACCGGGCCGGACTCCGGCCGCGCGCAGCGCGGGAACCAGCGCGTCGCGTGCCGAGGCGAGTTCGCCGTAGGTCAGGGAGCGGGTGGCGCCGTCGAGGGCGCACTCGGTGACCGCGACGGCGGACGGGTCGCGGCGTGCGGCGGCGTCGAAGAGTCCGCCGAGCGTCGTCGGCGCGGTTCGCTCGACGGCCCCGCGCTCCGGGTGCGCCAGTTCGCGGACCGGTGCGTCGGGCCGGGCGAGCAGAGCGGTGAGGGTCCGGGTGAAGGTGCGCAGGATCTCCCTGGCGCCGGTCTCCCGGAGCAGTTCCGCGTCGTGGATGAGGTTGAAGCGGGCACGGCCACCCGAGGTGCGTTCGACGACGAGGGTCAGGGGGTAGTGCGGGGCGCCCTCGTTCTCGATGCCGGTGATGGCGAGTTCGTCGCCGGGCCGGCGCAGCGCGTCCACGTCGGTCGCGACGTCGAACACCACCAGCGTGTCGAAGAGGGTGCCGTGGCCGGCCAGGCGCCCGGTCCTCGCGAGCGAGACGTGGTTGTGCGGCAGGACGGCGCTCTGGTGCTCGCGGACCTGGGCGAGCAGTTCTTGGGCTGTGGTGCTGCCGGACCAACGGGCCCGTACCGGGACGGTGTTGATGAACAGACCGACCATGTCCTCGATGCCGGGGACGTCCGCGTCGCGTCCGGACACGGTGGAGCCGAACACCACGTCCGTGCCGTGCAGGATGCCGCCCAGGGTCAGTGCCCAGGCGCTGTGCACGGCCACGCTCAGGGGCACGCCGGCCGACCGGGCTGCGGCGTCGATGTCGCCGTCCGGCTCCACCGCGGTGTCGGCGAACCGGTCGGAGGGGGTGTGGTCGGGGGCGACCAGGGAGGGGCCCGGGAGTCCGGCGAGCTCCTCCCGCCACACCCGGTCGCTCTCCTCGTCGTCGAGTCCGGCGAGCCGGCGCACGTAGTCGGGGAACCCGCCGGCCTGGTACACCGTGCCGGGGGCGTGGTACTCGGCCAGCAGCGACCGGAGCATCGGCGGGACCGACCAGCCGTCGGCGACGATGTGGTGCACGGTCTGCACCAGCAGGGTCCGGCCTGAGCCTGCGCGGATCAGGGTGTAGCGCATCAACGGGCCCTCTGCCAGGTCGAATCCGGCGCGGCGGTCCCGCTCGGCGAGGTCGCGGATCTCGGCGTCGGTGATCCCGGGCCGCTCCAGCACCGTGAAGGGTGCGCGTACCCCGCTCTCCAGGACGGATACCACTCGGCCGTCCGCGAGGGCGGTGAACCGTGCGGCGAGGTTCGGGTAGAGAGCGAGCAGCCGGGTGGCGGCCGCGGCGAGCCGGTCGGTGTCCACCTCGCCTTCGAGGGTGAGCAGTTGCTGCTCGACGTAGGAGCCAGCCGAGTCGTCGTCGAAGACCGAGTGGAAGTAGAGGCCTTCCTGGAGCGGGGTGAGCGGCAGGACGTCGCGCAGATCCGGTCCGTCCAGGGCGTCGACGTCGGCCTGGGTGAGGGGCACCAGGGGGAAGTCGCTCGGGGTGTGGCCGCCCTGCTGGAGTCCGGCCAGGCCGGTCAGCGCCTCGCGCAGATACGTGCCGAGGGTGTCGATGTCCTCGTCGGTGAACATCCCCTCGGGCCAGGAGAGGGTGGTGAGGAGCTCGTACGCGCCGGTGGACGAGGCTTCCGCGATCGCGTTGAACTCCAGGGCGCGCGGCAGGCGCATCCTCGGGTCGCGGCGTTCGCCGAGCTGCCCCGAGCTGCCGGCGAGGCGCCAGTCGCCGGAGGTCTCCGCGTCGAAGCGGCCCAGGTAGTTGAAGAGCACCTGGGGTGCGGGCGCGTCGAACGCCGTGCCGTGCAGGTGGCGGAGCACGCCGTAGGAGAGGCCGTTGGAGGGAACGTCGGCGAGGTTCTCCTTGACCGCCTTGAGCGCGGCGGCGAGGTAGCCGGGTGCGGTGAGGTCCTCGGCCGTGCCGGGGTCGAGGACCACGGGGAAGAGGGTGGTGAACCAGCCGATGGTGCGGGAGAGTTCGGGCTCGGGGCCGGTCACGAACCGTCCTTCGCGGCCGTGGCCCTCCAGTTCGACGTGCGCGAACGTCTGGTCCTGTCCGAGGTCGCGGCGCCACCGGGCGAGGGTGACGGCGAGCGCGGTGAGCAGGACGTCGTTGACGCCCGCGTGGAACTTCGCGGGGACGTCGCCGAGCAGCGCGGCGGTGGGGCCGGGGCCGATCGCGACGGTCCGGGTGCGTTCCAGGTCGACGGTGTCCGTCTCGGAGGTCGCCCGGCGCCCGACCGGTGCGTCCGCTCCCGGCAGGGGGCGCGCGAAGTACGCGCGGTCCGCGTCGAAGTCGGTCTGCGCGAGGAGCTGCGTCCAGTGCCGGAAGGAGGTGCGGACCAGCGGCAGTTCGACCGGTGTGCCCGAGGAGCACTGGCGCCAGGCCGTGGCCAGGTCGTCCATCAGGACCCGCCAGGACACGCCGTCCACGACCACGTGGTGGACGACGACGACGAGCTGGTGGGCGGCGCGGCGCCAGACCGCGCGGAGCATCACGCCGCCGTCGGGGTCGAGCGCGCCGGTGGCGAGGGTGACGCACTCCTCCAGCGGCAGGTCGCTCTCCTGCCACCCGGGGACGGTTCCGTCCGCGCCGGGGACGTCGAAGCTCCAGTCGGCGCCGCGTACCAGCCGGGCGCGGAGCATGTCGTGACGGCGGATCACGGCGGTGAGGATCTCGTCCAGGGCGTCGGCGGTCAGCTCGACCGGGACGTTCAGCACCACCGACTGCACGAAGCCGTCGACGGCGTCGGTGGTGCCGCCCAGCCACCGCAGGATGGGCGATCCGGTGACCTCTCCGGTGGCCACGTCGCTCCGCCGAGGCGCGGACACGTCCTCGCGGCTCGCCACGGCGGCCAGTGCCCCGACGACGCTGTGGGTGAAGATCTGCCGTGCGGTGACGTGGAGGCCCGCCTCGCGCAGGGCGCTCAGCAGGGAGATGGCGAGGATGCTGTCGCCGCCGAGGCGGAAGAAGTCCTGGTCGACTCCGACCTCGTCCAGCCGGAGCAGCGTGGCGACGGCCGCGCAGACGGCGCGTTCCTCTTCGGTGGTGGGCGGGACGGACGATCCGGTCGCGACGACGGGTTCGGGCAGCGCCTTCCGGTCGAGCTTGCCGTTCGCGGTGAGCGGGAACGCCTTCATGACGACCATGTGGGTGGGCACCATGTACTCCACCATGTGCTCCTC
>NZ_JBHWZJ010000409.1:0-5767 GCF_042728415.1 Streptomyces sp. NPDC060198
GGGGCCGGTGGCCCTGCGGGGGCGGTACCCCCGGGCGGGCTGAGCGCGGGCCGGTGTGGTGGGCTTCGGGGGGCGGGGCCGGGCCACCGAAACCCCGGTCGGTCAGCGGATGCGGCGGCCGGCAATCTCACGCGAAAGCCCGGGGATCGGCGGCCGTGAGGTGGGGCGCCCGTCTCCGCTCGCTCCGGCGCCCGGATCGGGCCCCGAGGTCCGGTCAGCGGCAGGACGACGACGGCCGACGCACGCGCATGCCCGCTCCGGTCTCCGGTGCCTACTTCTCTCCGAACGGAGCCGGGCCGCTCCCCTGGATCTCCACGGTTCCGGAACCGGCCTTGCCGGACGTGGCGATGAACTCCCCTTCGCGACCATCGGGCAGCCGCAGGGTGGCGGGCCCGTCGTCGAACCACTCGACGGAAGGATCGGCTTCGAGGGAACCGCCCCACGACCGCGTGCCGCGGTCGACGTGGGCGGCAAGGTCTGCGGTCACGGGAACCTCGTCGCAGCCGATGAGCGCGGCGGCCGGTCCTTGATAGGTAGTCATGGAGTGGAGTGTGCCCGCAGAATCCGACCTTGAGCGGTCGAGGATTCCGCACCGGTGAGTCGGCGCGGGTCGCGGCATCCGACGAGAGCGCGGCCCGCACCCGGCGGACGGCTTCGCCCCGGTGGAGCGGGACATCTTCACACAGGGGCCCGGGTCCCCGCCGGTGCGGTTCACCCCGGCCGGCTGAGCGCCGGCCCGTGAGGTGGGCTTTCGGTGGCGGGGCCGTGCCACCGAAAGCCCGGTCGGTCAGCGGATGTGGCGGCCGGTGATCGCGCGGGCGATGACCAGGCGCTGGATCTCGCTGGTGCCCTCGAAGATGGTGTAGATCTTCGCGTCCCGGTACATCCGCTCCACCGGGTGCTCCCTGCTGTACCCCGCGCCGCCCAGGATCTGGACGGCCTTCTCCGTGGCGGCCACCGCGAGTTCGCCCGCGCGCAGCTTCGACATGGAGCCCTGGCCGGCGTCGAAGGTGCGGTCGTTACGGGCCATCCACGCGGCCTGCCAGATCAGCAGGCGCACCGCCTCGATCTCGGTGCGGATGTCGGCCAGCGCGAACGCGAGCGACTGGTTCTCCACGATGGGGCGGCCGAACGCCTCGCGCTGTCCGGCGTACTCCAGGGCGTACTCGTACGCGGCGCGCGCGATGCCGAGGGCCTGGGCGCCGACGGTGGGACGGCTGACCTCGAAGGTCGCCATCGCTGCCTGGCCCTTGGGAGCCTGTCCCTTCGCCGTACCGCCCTCACGGGCGCGGGCGAGGCGGGCGTCCAGTTTCTCCTTGCCGCCGAGGAGGCAGTGGCCGGGTACGCGCACGTCGTCCAGGAACAGGTCCGCGGTGTGGGAGGCGCGCAGGCCCAGCTTCTTGATGGTGCGGCCGGCCTCCAGGCCGGGGGTGCCGGGCGGCACGATGAAGGCGGCCTGGCCCCGGGCGCCGAGTTCCGGCTCGACCGAGGCGACGACGACATGGATCTCCGCGATGCCCCCGTTGGTGATCCATGCCTTCTGGCCGGAGAGCACCCACTCGTCCTTGGCACCGTCGTACCGTGCCCGGGTACGCATCGCGGAGACGTCGGAGCCGGCCTGCGGTTCGGAGACGCAGAAGGCGGCCACCTTCGGGTCGTCCTGGTCGCCGTAGCACTGCGGGACCCACTCGGCGAGCTGGTCGGGGGTGCCGGAGGCGAAGATCCCGGCGACCGCGAGCGAGGTGCCGAAGAGGGCCATGCCGATGCCCGCGTCGCCCCAGAACAGCTCCTCGTTGGCGATCTGGAGGGAGAGGCCGGTCGGGTCGCCGTACATCTCGGCGAGCGACTCGAATCCGTAGAGCCCGATCCGGGCGGCCTCCCTGATGACGGGCCAGGGGGTCTCCTCCCGGGAGTCCCACTCGGCCGCCGCCGGACGGACCACCTCGGCGGCGAAACCGTGCACCCAGTCGCGCAGATCCCGCTGTTCCTCGGTCAGAGCGAGGGAGAAGAAGCTCATCGGATCACGCCTTCGGGATGTCGAAGTAGCGGGTGAGGCCCGCGGCCAGACCGACGTCCCCGGCAATCTTGAGCTTGCGCATCATGAACATGGTGATCGGATTGCCGTTGCCGGAGACCAGCTTGAGGAAGTCGGCATCCGCCATCACCAGTGTGGTGCGGGGCTCGGCAGCCGAACGGCCGCGGGTGACGGAGCAGTTGCCGTCGGCGATGGCCGTCTCGTAGACCTCTTCGGTCTCGTCGGCCCCTCCGGTGACCTTCCAGCGGATCAGGGCCGTGACCCCTCCGGCCGCGTCCGGCCGGAACTGCTGGCGCATCCGGTCGAAGACCGCTCCGAGTATCCGCTCGCGGAGTGCGCCCCGCATGACCTCGTCGAGCTGCTTGACGGACAGGCCCTTGACGATCCGGGCGAACTCCTCGGGCGAGACGGCCGCGAAGTCGAGCCGGGACAGCTCCTCCGTGAGCTCGTCGCTGCTGTGGTCGGCCACGCCGGTTCCTTACTCTGGAGTCAACTTACTTTTGAGTAAGGTAAGGCCGCCGTCGCACGGTTCGCAAGCGGTCGCGCGGGGTCGGGGGTGCGGGGGTGTGGATGTGCGGAGGTGCGGACGCGCGCGGTGGACCGACGTCAGCGCCAAGGCCCCGGACGAACCGTCAGTCCCGGATGGTGGGCGGCGAGCACCTTGTTGGCGCGGGCGAGATCGGAGAGCGCCTGTTCGCGGTCGGCCTGGTCCTCGACACCGAGCAGTGGGCCGCGGAACCTGCGGACCTCGCGGGCCGCGCAGTCGGCGTCGAACTCGGCCTGCAGCACGTGGGCCGGTACGCAGGCGCCGATCAGCGCCGCGACCCGGTCGGGAATCGGTACGGGAACGAGGAGATGTGAGGCGGGCATGGGGGTTCCCTCTCGGTCGGTCGGCAGGAGGCGCTGCGGTCGTGGTCGCCCCGAAGGGTGCCCAGCGTCTCCCTGTCTACGGCACACGGGTCCGGGTTTCTCATCGGATACGTCTTGTTGCCGCAACCGTTTGGGACTGACCGGCTATTTCCCCTTACTCGGGGGTAAGTTGACTCGCCGCGCGCTGTGTGGTGGTGGTCACCGTCGTGCGGGGCCGTCCCCGCCGCGGGAGCGGAGCCGGAGCGCCCTCAGGACGGCCTCGGTGGAGAAACGGCTCTCGGGGTCGACCAGTTGCTGCCCGAACAGGGACTCCAGGCTGCGCATGCGGTAACGGACCGTCTGCGGGTGGACGTCGAGCAGCTCGCCCATGTGGGCCGCCGTGCCCCGGGTGTCGAGCCAGATGCGCAGCGTCTCGATCAGCCGCTCCCGCCGGGTGGCGCTGAGGGCGGAGACCGGGGCGAGTTCGCGCTCGGAGAGCTGGTCCAGCAGGGCCGTGTCGGAGAGCAGCCACAGGGTGATGAGGTGGTCCTCGGCCAGGATGAGCGGGGCGTCGTCGATCACGCCCGTGTCGACCAGTTCGAGGAGCCTGCGGGCCCAGCGGATCGAGTCCGGGGCGTGGGACGGCGGGACGGTGAGGCCGACCGCCGCGTGCGTGCCCAGCAGGGCGTGGTCGAGCATGCGTCTTCGCGCGTCGTCGATCGGGCCCGGGATGAGCATGTTGGGCTGAGGGTCCGTCAGGTCGGCGAGCACGTCGCGGTCCAGTGCGAGCCGTCCCAGGTCGGGGGAGGGGCGCAGGGCGACCAGGGTCACCTGCTCCGGCATGGTCCAGCCGGTCTGCTCACAGAGTTCGGCGATCGCGCTGCGGGGTGCCGGGCGGCCCGTGAGGATCAGGTGCAGCAGGCGGCGGCGCAGGGTCTCGGCGTGGTCGTCGGTGGCCGCCCGGACTTCCAAATACCCCTCGCGGGAGAGGGATTCGAGCTCGTCCACGTAGGTGAAGAGGGCGTCCGCGAAGGTCAGCATCATGGTGGGGGAGAGGTTGTACCGCCGTCCCACCTTCTTCGCGCGGCGTAAGGCGATACGGGCACCGAGGCGGTAGGCGCCCTGGAGCTGGTCGAGGCCCCGGCCCTCGTACGCCTCGAACCGGCCGAACCGCCGGCACATCTCGTCCCGCAACGGGGTGGGTGCGGACGGCCGCGCCACCTGTTCGACGAAGACGGAGATGCTCTGTTCCAGGCCGACCCGGATGCCTTCGCCGTGCGGGCTGTCGAAGAGCCGCGCGTACTCCGGGTAGGCGCGGGTGACCTCCAGGCCTATCTCCCGGATGAGGCTCGGGAGTTCGGGGCGGACGATCGCGGCGAACTCCTGGGGCAGTGGTCCCAGAGGTTCCCCGAGGTCCGAGGGCTGCGAGACTGCCGGCATGTTGCTTTACCCCTAGCTCTCCCGTGCCCCGACGGCGGCGAGCAGGGGGAGAGCGCTCCCACATGCCGCCAGGTGCGTACCCATTGGAATCTTGAACATAGAGCACGTCCGAGCGCGTGGACACCGGTGCGACGACGGGAAGTACGCGGAGTGACTATGCCGGTGGCGACTTTGAGCCACTGACGACCCGGAATCCGTCAGTCCTCTTCCCGGAAGGGCTCGGACGCGGCTTCGCGCGGGAATGTCGCGGCCGCCCGCGTGATAGCGCGCACGAGCCACAATTCCGCGGTGCTTTACCGGAACGGGAGAGATCCGAAGGCGTGGTGCGCATTCCTCGACGGTCCGTACTAATTCCGCCCGGGGAGCGATGTCGGACCGATCAATCATCAATCATCGCTCACGGGTTCGCCGGTGCCGCGGCCTCATCAGGCCGGGCCCCCTCCTGTCCGGTATCCCGCTCTGACATGGGAAGTTGTGAGCAATGGGGGCGCGGGTCGGCCCGGTGGGGGCTGGTGACACGATCTCGCGGACCGCCCGAATGCTCACTTCTCGACAAGAACCGGGAGGCGCTCGGCCGGCGCTTGCTCGCTGACCAATAAAAGACCGGCCGAAAAACACTCTTTCGGAATTTCTTCAGCAAGGCTGTTGCGGAGGCACGTTACCCGCCCGTAGCGTCATCGGCGAACGCAAGCGGTCGAGCGGTCCGTCAGGGCGGGCCGCCACTTCACACCACCCTTGTCCCCCCGGATTACCGCCTCTTTCCGGAGACGAGTATGTCCGGATCGGGATACTCTCCCCCGAAGGGAATCCATCGTGAACACCCTTGCCCGCAGAGCCGCCGTCGTCCTCGCCGCCGGTGGCGCCGCCCTCGGCATGACCGTCTCGTCCGCTTCGGCCGGTGTCCAGGCACCGTGGACGGTCACCCCGTCCGGCGCCTACTCCGCCACCGCCTCCGGCCCGACGCTGAGCGTCCCGCTCGCCTCCCTCTACTGCACGTCCAGCACCGCGACCGGCAACCTGGCGTCGAGCACCACCAACACGGTCGGCACCATCGGTTCGATCACCTTCACCGGCTGCAACCTGGCGGGGCTGAGCTTCACCGTGACGATGGCCGTCTCGCCGTGGAACATCAACGCCACGTCCAAGAGCGGCAGCATCGTGACCGGCAACGTCAGCAACGTCTCGGCGAAGATCTCCGGCGTGGGCTGCACCGCGACCTTCGCGGGCACGGTCAACGGCACCTACAACAACACCACCTGGGTCCTGGGCCTGAACGGAACCGGCACGCTCAAGGCCACGGCCGCGAACTGCCTCGGTCTGATCAACGTCAACGACGCGGCGGCCTTCAACGGGAACTACCTGGTGAACACCCACCCGGTGATCTCCTAGTACTCGCACGGCACATGAGCCTCCGGGCCGACGGTGAGCAGCGACCCTGCCACC
>NZ_JBHWZJ010000410.1:0-5765 GCF_042728415.1 Streptomyces sp. NPDC060198
ACCCCGTTGGGTTCCGCGCCATTCCCGTGGGGCTGTGGGAGCAGGTCACCCCGCCCCGTGGCACCCCCCGTACGCGTCCCCCGACCCGCACCAGCAGGCCGCCGACCGGGCCGGGGGCCAGGGGAGGGCTCGGCCTCGGGCGGCGAGGGTGGTGGCGTAGAGGGGCAGGAGGTTCGGGTCGGCGGGGGAGGCGGCCTCGGAGGCTGCGAAGGCCTCGTAGGAGGGGATGGTGCCGGTGACGATGCCGAGGTTCGCGGTACCGGCCGCGTGGAGGTCGCGCAGGGCGGTCTCCACGGCGGTCAGGTGGCCCGCGTGGTCGGGGTACTCGGCGGCCAGGGCCGGGTACGCGGCGAGCAGTTCGGCCAGTTCGGCCGCGGGCCAGTGCAGGACGGCGACCGGGAAGGGGCGGGAGAGGGCCGTGCGGTAGACGCCCAGCTCCGCGCGGAGGCGGGTGATCTCCGCCTTCAGCTCGCCCGGGTCCGAGGAGCCGAGGGACCAGAGCCGCTTCGGGTCGTGGAGTTCGTCGAGGGGGACCTCGGCCGTGTGCAGGGTGTCGGCCAACCGGTCCCAGTCGTCGTGTTCCGAGCCGCGCAGCCGGCGGACGCGGTGGCGGCCGGTGAGCAGGGACTGCGTGGCGTACGGGACTTCCTCGCCCGGCGTCAGCAGCAGTTCCAGCGCGGCCGAGAAGAGGTCGTGGGCCGCCTCCAGCTCGTCGTGCGCCTCCAGGGTCTCCGCGGCGATCGTCCACGGGGCCGCCGCGCGGGGGGCCGCCACGCGCAGGCCGTCGATGATCGCGCGGGCCTCGGCCTCGTGCCCGTACTCCCACAGGTTGGCGGCCTTGAGGGCCTTCACCAGGTGGGGGTCCTCGGCGGGGGCGCCGTCCGCGGTGAGCAGGTCGTCGTAGAGGGTCGCGGCGCGGGCGCGCTCGCCGGCGAGTTCCAGGTGGGCCGCGGCCTGGAGGAGCAGCGGCTCGCGGTCCTCCGGGTAGCGCGCCGCGGTGCGCAGCAGTCGCTCGGCTTCGGTGATGTGCTCGGCAGGCGTGTCGGGGCGCATGTCCCACACGGTACTGCGCGGAGGTGGGCCCGTGGGAGCGACCGGTGAGAGGGGGTGGGGTGCGCCAGGACACAGGGGTGCGGGTGCCGGCCGCCACGCCCCCGGGCCCCGTTCTCTCCGCTCTCGCTTCCCGTACTCCAATCCCCGCTCCCCGTCTCCCGATCCCCGCTCCCCGTCCCCCGATCCCTGCTTCCCGTCCCCCGCTATCCGTCCCCCGCTCCCCGTCCCCCGCTCCCCGTCCCCCGCTCCCCGTCCCCCGCCCCCCGTCCCCCGCCCCCCCCGTCCCCCGCTCCCCGTCCCCCGCTCCCCGCTCCCCGTTCCCCGCGCCGAGGACCGCCCCCGCCCCAGCCCCCGCGCCGCACCCCGGCATCCGCACCCCCGCCCGGACGCGCCGAGGTGCGGCCCCGGGGGTGGTGTCGGACGGGGATAAAGTCCCTGGGTGCTGAGAAGACGTCCGCAGGTGTGGTGGTTGCTGGTCCCGTACGTGCTCTACCTGGGGGCCCTGCCGTGGGTGAACCGGGTGGAGCCCGTCGTGTTCGGGCTGCCGTTCCTCTTCGTCTGGATGCTGGGCGCGACCCTGCTGACGCCCGTCGCCGTCTGGCTGACCCGGCGGGGGGACCGCCGGTGAACGCCGCCGTCGCCACCTCCGTCTTCGCCGGCTTCATGGTGCTCACCGTCGTGCTCGGCCTGCTCGCGATGCGCGGGCGGGGCGGCGGAGGGGGAGGGCTCGCCGAGTGGTCCGTGGGCGGACGGAGCCTCGGTGCCGTCTTCATCTGGGTCCTGATGGCCGGCGAGGGGTACACCAGCTTCAGCTACCTCGGCGCCGCGGGCTGGGGCTACAACTACGGCGCGCCCGTGCTGTACGTCGTCGCGTACATGTCCTGCGGGTACGCCCTCGGGTACCTGGTCGGCCCCACCCTCTGGGGGTACGCGCGCAAGCACGGCCTGGTCGGGATCACCGACATGGTCGCGCACCGCTTCCGGCGGCCCTGGCTCGGCGCGTTCGTCGCCGTCCTCGCCACCGTCTGCCTGCTGCCGTACATCCAGCTGCAGATCACCGGCATGGGCGTGGTCGTCTCGACGATCTCCTACGGTGCGATCAGCCTGAACTGGGCCTACTTCATCGCTTTCGCCGTCGCCACCGGCTTCGTCGTGGTCAGCGGGCTGCGCGGCAGCGCCTGGGTGTCGGTGCTCAAGGACGTCATGGTCATCGGGACCCTCGGCTTCCTCGCGTTCTACGTACCGGTCCACTACTTCGACGGGTACGGCCCCTTCCTGGACCGGATCGTCACCGAGAAGACCGACTGGCTGACGTTTCCCGGGCACGGCGACAGCGGGCTCGGCGAGGCGTGGTTCATCAGTACGTCGTTCCTGAACTCGCTCACCGTGGTGATCTTCCCGACCACCGTCGCCGGCTATCTCGGCGCCCGGAACGCGGACGTACTGCGGCGCAACGCCATGTGGCTGCCCGCCTACAACGTCCTCCTCTTCGTCCCGATGCTGCTCGGCATGGCCGCGCTGTTCGTCGTACCGGGACTGGTCGGGGCGGAATCGAACCTCGCCCTCTTCAAGCTCGTCACCGACTCGCTGCCCGCCTGGGCGGTCGGCGTCATCGGGGTGGCCGCCGCGCTCTCCTCGATCGTGCCCATGGCCGTCTTCATGCTGGTCATCGGCACGATGTGGGGCCGCAGCGTGCTCTCCCTCGTACCCCGCTGGCGGCAGCGGCAGAAGGGCGCGGCGCAGATCGTGGTCGTGGTGGCCGGCGGGCTCGCGCTGCTCCTCACGTACACCGCGCCCAACACTCTCGTCCGGCTCTCGCTCATCTCGTACGAGGGGATGGCGCAGCTGTTGCCGATGGTGCTGCTGGCACTGGTGTGGCGGCGGCTCACCTTCGCGGGGGCGTTCAGCGGGCTCGTGGTCGGGGCGGTCGTGGTCTGCGTGCTGGTCTTCAACGGCAACGACCCGGTGTGGGGCGTGAACGCGGGGCTCGTCGCCCTGGCGGCCAACCTGGTGGTCGCGCTGGCGGTGACGTACGCCGGGCCGCGCGACCGGGACGACCGGCCGGACGACGAGGTGCTCGCCCGCGACGAGATCGAGCCTGCTGCGGGGGCGGTGGCCGTCTGAGCCGCCGCGGGCAGTCTCCGGCCGCCCGGTGTGATCCAGGCCATCGTGTATAACGGCTGGAGAGGTCCACGACCGGGGAGAGCCCGGCGGCGGACCGTGAAGGCGAACGGCACGAACGGCACGAACGGCACGAGCGGCACGAACGGCGGAAGGGGAGGAGCCATGAGCGACGCGTACGCGAGCACGCACCCGTACCCCGGTAGCCTCCGCGGTTCTTTCACGCGCCTGCTCAGGCCGGCGGGTCTGCTGCTCCTCTTCGTCGCCGAGATCCTCCTCACCGAGGGCGGGACACTCTCCGCAGCCGTCGCGCTCGCCGCCACCGCCGCGGCGGGCTCCGCGCTCCTCGCCTGCTCGGTGATCAGCGCGCGCTGTGCCGTCCCCGTGCCCCGGACGCGGGTGCGCACCGCGCTGCGGGACCGCCGGCGCCGTACGGCGTTCCTGCCGCAGCGAGATCCCGACGCCAAGGGGCGTACCCGCCCCCGCGCACCCGGCCGCGCCGTCCTCCGCACGGCCGCCGCGTAAGGCTTCCGCCCCTTCGGACCCGACACCGACGCGCCCCTCCACGGGTGCCGTCCTGCCGATCCCGTACGCAGTCCACACGCCGCGCCCGTGGCCCCCGCGCGCCCGCGGGCCCGCCCTGCACGCGCCGGCGGCCCCGCGTTCCGACTCCGTACTCCACCGGCACGACGAGACCCCTCGGAGGGCTCCCCATGTCCGCGCTCATGTCCGTTTTCGCGAGCCTGGTCGGCGCGTTCGCCGACCTGCTCCACCCGCTGTTCCAGTCGGCGTCCACCGCCGCGGCGATCATCCTGTTCACCGCGCTCGTACGCCTTGCCGTGCACCCCCTGTCGCGGGCCGCCGCGCGCGGCCAGAAGGCCCGTACGCGCCTCCAGCCGCAGATCGCCGAGTTGCGCAAGAAGCACGGCAAGAACCCCGAGCGCATGCAGAAGGCGCTCATGGAACTGCACAAGGAGGAGCAGGTCTCGCCGCTCTCCGGGTGCCTGCCGAGCCTCTTCCAGATGCCCGCGTTCTTCCTGCTCTACCACCTCTTCTCCAGCGCGCGGATCGGCGACGACCCCAACGGTCTCCTCGGTCACCAGCTCTTCGGGGCGCCGCTGGGCGAGCGCTGGCACCACGCCCTCGCCGAGGGAGGCGTGTTCGGCGGCCAGGGGCTGGTCTATCTCGGCCTCTTCGCGGTCGTCGCCGTCGTGGCCACCTTCAACTACCGGCGTACGAAGCGTCAGATGGCCCTCAACCCGGTGACACCCACCGCCGGACCGGACGGTCAGCCGGTCCCGGGCATGGGGGCGATGACGAAGGTGATGCCGCTGATGTCGTTCTTCACCCTCTTCACCGTGGGCGTGGTGCCCCTCGCGGCGGCCCTGTACGTCGTCACCAGCACGACCTGGACCGCGATCGAAAGGGCCTACCTCTACCGCGACGTTCCGGCTGCCGGAGTGGCGTTGGCTCCCCTTGGCTGAGCCTCGGAGCACGGTTCCTGCCTGGTGTTCTGCGCCCCTGGTCACGTCCAGAGACTGAACACGTCTTGCCAATTCATCCGATGTCTAGCAGGCTGAACAGGTTTTGTGGGCTGGGCTGGGCACGGTCCGGGGCGGTCGCCGCACCGCACCCGGTCCGGTCGGCGCCCATTCCACCCAGGCATCTCTACCCAGGGAGTGGCACCCGTGAAGTTGCTTCGAGTCGGCACGGCGGGAGCGGAGCGTCCGGCTCTGCTCGCGGAGGACGGAACGCTGCGCGACCTGTCGGGGGTCGTCCCCGACATCGACAGTGCGCTGCTCGCCGACGAGCACGGGCTCGACCGGGTGCGCGCCGCCGCGGCCGACCCCGGCTCGCTGCCCGAGCTGGATCCGGCGGGACTGCGGACCGGGGCTCCCCTCGCCCGCATCGGCAAGATCATCTGCATCGGGCTGAACTACCACGACCACGCGAAGGAGACCGGGGCGGCGATCCCCGCGGAGCCGATCCTCTTCTTCAAGGCGCCCGACACGGTCGTCGGCCCCGAGGACACCGTCCTCGTGCCGCGCAACAGCGTGAAGACCGACTGGGAGGTCGAGCTCGCGGTCGTCATCGGCCGCACCGCCCGCTACCTCGACTCGGCGGAGGAGGGGCTGGCGCACGTGGCCGGATACGCGACCGCCCACGACGTCTCCGAGCGCGAGTTCCAGATCGAGCGCGGCGGCACCTGGGACAAGGGCAAGAACTGCGAGACCTTCAACCCGCTCGGGCCGTGGCTCGTGACCGCCGACGAGGTTCCCGACCCGCAGGCGCTGCCGCTGAGGCTCTGGGTCAACGGAGAGCTGAAGCAGGACGGCACCACCGCCGAGCAGATCTTCCCGGTGGGTGAGGTCGTCCGCTACCTCAGCCACTTCATGACCCTCTACCCGGGCGACGTCATCAACACGGGCACCCCGGCCGGCGTCGCGATGGGCCACCCGGACCCGAAGCCGTACCTGCGCGCGGGCGACGTCGTCGAGCTGGAGATCGAGGGGCTCGGACGCCAGCGCCAGGTGCTGAAGGACGCGTAGGCCGCCTGAGGGAGAAGCCCCGGGGCCCCGCGCCGATGTCGC
>NZ_JBHWZJ010000411.1:0-5758 GCF_042728415.1 Streptomyces sp. NPDC060198
CCCGGGCAAATGGGAGCCAACCGCCCGGGGGGCGCCCCCCGCACGGGGCGCGGCCGGGGGGCCTGGGGTGCGGGCGGTCCGGGGGCCTGGAGTGCGCGCGCCGCTACTTCGTGACGTCCCGCTCGATCTCCTTCTCCACCTCCTCGGGCTCCCGCCCGGGCGTCTGGATGTTGAACTTGGTGATCGCGAACCGGAAGACCACGTAGTAGATCACCGCGAAACAGAGCCCGATCGGGATGATCAGCCAGGGTTTCGTGTCCAGATGCCAGTTGACGACCAGGTCGATCAGGCCGGCCGAGAAGCTGAAGCCCGCATGGACCCCGAGCGCCCAGGTGACACCCATCGAAACACCCGTCAGGATCGCGTGCACGCCGTACAGCAGCGGCGCGACGAACATGAAGGAGAACTCCAGCGGCTCCGTCACGCCCGTCACGAACGAGGTCAGGGCCACCGACAGCATCAGGCCCGACACCTCCTTGCGGCGTTCCGGCCGTGCGCAGTGCGCGATGGCCAGCGCCGCCGCCGGCAGGCCGAACATCATGATCGGGAAGAAGCCCGAGGTGAACTGCCCCGCCGACGGGTCCTCCGCGAAGAAGCGCGAGATGTCGCCCTGCACCGTGTTGCCGTCGGCGTCCGTGAAGTCGCCCGCCTGGAACCAGAAGAAGGTGTTCAGGAACTGGTGCATGCCGATCGGGATCAACAGGCGGTTGGCGAAACCGAAGATGGCCGCACCCCACGCGCCCAGGTCGATCAACTGCTTGGCGAACCAGGTCAGCGCGTCACCGACCGGCTGCCACACCAGACCGAAGACCACGCCGAGGATCACGCAGAGGAACGCCATCAGGATCGGCACCAGCCGGCGCCCGTTGAAGAACCCGAGCCAGTCGACCAGCTTGGTCCGGTGGTAGCGCTGCCAGACCACCGCGGTCAGCAGACCGATGATGATGCCGCCGAGCACACCCGGGTTCTGCGGGACGCCGTCCGGCACCGTGTCGGTCACCGAATCGTCCACCGGGAAGGCCGACAGCACGCCCCGGTAGACCAGGAATCCGACCACCGCCGCCAGCGCGGTCGAACCGTCCGCCTTCTTCGCGAAGCCGATCGCCACACCGATGCAGAACAGCAGTGGCAGGCCCACCGTGCCGTCCAGGATCGCCGTACCGCCGTTGAGCAGGACCTTGGAGGTCTTGTCCCAGAAGGCGCCGTGCAGGTACGAGTCGAACAGGTTGCCGAGGCTGACCAGCAGGCCGGCCGCCGGGAGAACGGCCACCGGAAGCTGAAGACTCCGACCGATCTTCTGCAGGCCCGAAACCGGACCGTTCCACCACTTTGGCTGCGGACCCGCAGCCGCGGTCGTACTCATCGGCATCCTCCCGGAACACGTCACCTTCGGCGGACGTCACGCCTGCCTCGGGCCGGTCGCGACGGTCGGTGCGGAGCCCTGCCGCAAGGCAGAGCACCGGTGATCGTCATCTTTGGGGATGGTCCTACCGGGCGCCCGTGAAGTTGGGCCAACCGTGCGTTAGCGTGACAAAGCGGTCCCGCGGTGGGTCCGCACGCTGCGACAGGGAGAAGGACATGGCCAGCAAGGCTGAGAAGATCGTCGCCGGGCTCGGCGGTATCGAGAACATCGAAGAGGTCGAAGGCTGCATCACCCGCCTCCGCACCGAAGTCCACGACCCCAGCAAGGTCGACGAAGCCGCCCTCAAGGCCGCCGGAGCCCACGGCGTCGTCAAGATGGGCAGCGCGATCCAGGTCGTCATCGGCACGGACGCCGACCCCATCGCGGCCGACATCGAAGACATGATGTGACGGCGTGACCGGCCGATAGGGCGTCTTCTCCCCGGCGACCCCCTGTCACCCCGCACCACCCCGCCGGGTGCCGGTCCCGACCGACCCGCACCCGGCGGCCCACCCCCCCGGTGCCCCCGCCCGGCGCACCCCCGCCCCGGCCCCGCGCACCACCGCCCCGCACACCCGCCCGCGCCACGCCGCGACGACACCCGAACGGCGCCCCACCGCACCCGAACGGACCCGCCCCCGCCAACGGATAAAGTCGTCGCCATGTCTCGCATCGACGGCCGCACCCCCGACCAGCTCCGCCCCGTCACCATCGAACGGGGATGGAGCAAGCACGCCGAAGGCTCCGTACTCGTCTCCTTCGGCGACACCAGAGTCCTCTGCACCGCCTCCGTCACCGAAGGCGTACCGCGCTGGCGCAAGGGCAGCGGCGAAGGCTGGGTCACCGCCGAGTACTCCATGCTCCCCCGCGCCACCAACACCCGCGGCGACCGCGAATCCGTACGCGGCAAGATCGGCGGACGCACCCACGAGATCAGCCGGCTGATCGGCCGCTCGCTGCGCGCCGTCATCGACTACAAGGCCCTCGGTGAGAACACCATCGTCCTGGACTGCGACGTCCTCCAGGCCGACGGAGGCACCCGCACCGCCGCCATCACCGGCGCCTACGTCGCCCTCGCCGACTCCATCACCTGGGCCCAGGGCAAGAAGATCGTCAAGGCCGGCCGCAAGCCCCTCACCGGCACCGTCTCCGCCATCAGCGTCGGAATCGTCGACGGCACCCCCCTCCTCGACCTCCGCTACGAGGAGGACGTCCGCGCCGAGACCGACATGAACGTCGTCTGCACCGGAGACGGCCGCTTCGTCGAGGTCCAGGGCACCGCCGAAGCCGAGCCCTTCGACCGCAAGGAGCTCAACGCCCTCCTCGACCTCGCCACCGCCGGCTGCGCCGACCTCACCGTCTTCCAGAACGAGGCACTCGCCCGCACCCTCGGCGCGTAACTCCCACCCTTCCCCGGGTAAAGAAGCAACCAAGAACGCACCGCACAGCGTCGTCACAGACACGGGCGCACGGGTCGAACCGTGCGCCCGTCCACGCGACGACCCGTCCGTGCTACGACCCGTCCGTGCGGCGATCCGTCCGGGTGACGGTTCGTTCGCGTGACGACCCCCGGGGAGGGACCGCACCATGGCTCTGCGCCACCACCACCGCCGTACCGCACTCGCCGTCGCCGCCGCAGCACTCACCCTGGCCGCGACCGCCGGATGCGACGCCGTCGACAAGGCCCTCGACTGCGTCCGCACCGCCGACGCCATCGCCACCAGCGTCGGCAACCTCCAGCAGGCCGTCTCCAACGCCTCCGGCGACGTGACCCAGGCGTCCGAGTCGCTCGACCAGATCGACCAGGAACTCGGCAACCTCAAGGACACCACCGGCAACGCCGACCTCGGCAAGGCCGTCGACGACCTCCAGGCCGGGGCCGACCAGGTCCGCGCCTCCATCGAGGCGGGCGACACCACCCCCGACATCGGCCCGGTCACCGACGCCGCCGGCGAGGTCGGCAAGGTCTGCTCACCCTGAACCGACAGCGGCGACGCGGGGCCCGCCCCGCCGCCGCGACGGCGAAGAGCGACAATCGATCCATGACCCGCCTGATCCTCGCCACCCGCAACGCCGGGAAAATCACCGAACTCCACGCGATCCTCGCCGACGCCGGCCTCAGCCACGAACTCGTCGGCGCGGACGCGTACCCCGAGATCCCGGACGTCAAGGAAACCGGCGTCACCTTCGCCGAGAACGCCCTGCTGAAGGCCCACGCCCTGGCGCAGGCCACCGGCCACCCGGCCATCGCCGACGACTCCGGCCTCTGCGTCGACGTCCTCGGCGGCGCCCCCGGCATCTTCTCCGCCCGCTGGGCCGGAAAGCACGGCGACGACCAGGCCAACCTCGACCTGCTCCTCGCCCAGCTCGGCGACATCGACGCCCCGCACCGCGCCGCCCACTTCGCCTGCGCCGCCGCCCTCGCCCTGCCGGACGGTACGGAGCGCGTCGTCGAGGGCCGGATGCCCGGCACCCTCCGCCGCGTCCCGGCCGGCCTGTACGGCTTCGGCTACGACCCGATCCTCCAGCCCGAGGGCGAGACCCGTACCTGCGCGGAGCTCACCCCCGCGGAGAAGAACGCCATCAGCCACCGCGGCAAGGCCTTCCGCGCGCTCGCGCCGGTGGTGCGGGAGTTGGTGGGCTGAGACGCGGAGTGGCCGTCACCTTTGAATCCAAGGTGACGGCCACTTTCTGCGGGTGGGCCCGGTGGGATTTGAACCCACGACACACCGGACCTAAACCGGCGCCCTCTTGCCAGCTGGGGTACGGGCCCGCGCAGCGCTACTCTACTGGGTGAGTCTTCGCCGCTTCGAGAAGGTTTCGGTCTGGCTGTGACATGACGGACACAAGTAGCGCAGATTCTCGCGGCGATCGTCCAGACGGTCACCGTTGATGTGGTCGATCTCCAGGGCCAGGTGCTTGCCCTGCCAGGTGTTACCGAGGCCACAGGCGGAACATGTGTGTGGGACCCCGATGTCATCGAGAGCGCGACGCAGCAGTGCGGTCCGGGTCCGGGTGGCCCCGGGCTCCTTCCGTCGCAGGATTTCGGGTGGGGTCCTCCGGCAAGGAGAGGGGGCGCCCCGACTGTGCCCTTGCCCGGTGAAGTGGGCCGTCGAGAGGCCGTATTCGTCGAGGCTACGTTTCAGACGCGCTCGGAGGGCGCCATTGTCCGCGTGGCCGAGAAGTCTCAGTACCTCGGCCAGACTCCTGGATTCGGCGACAGCCGAAGTCAGTTCGCTGCGGGACCCGAGAGGCGGGCGGTGTCCACGGCCGCTGGTGAAGTGCGACGTGTCGATGTCCAGTCGCCCCAGCTTTTTCCGGATGTAGTCGTAAGGGCCGTCGCTGGGAGGGACCTGCATGTACTCCAGTACTTCCCGGATGCTGTGCGAGTGCGATGCGGCTTCCTCCAGAAGTTCCTTCGTGTACGCCCGTCTCTTGCGCTCCGGTAGAGGAACCTCGACGAAGTGGGACGTGTCGATTCCGTAGTGCGCCAGGCGAGTACGCAGGTAGCGCAGCGGCCTACTGGCAAGCGGGGCGCCCAATCGACCGAGCATGTCGACGAGGCTGGTGGAGGCGGCTGCCGTCCGGGCCAGGGTGTGGCGGGGGTACTTGTTCTGGTCGCTCACGCCGACCGCCGCCGCTTACGCCCCCGATAGGTGTCCGTGGCCGCGTGGCAGTTGGGGCAGACCAGGCGCAAGTTGTCCGGGCGGTTGTCCCACCACTCCCCACTCTTGTGGTCGACCTGGAGCCGTAGCGGTTTGCCGTTCCACTCCGTGCCGGTGCCGCACACGGCGCACGACTCGGCGACACCCGTCCGCAGCAGTTCCCGGCGCAGCCTTGCGCCGGGAACCCTGCCGTCCGACGGCGATCCCAGAGCCAGTGTGTTTCTTGCGGTGCTCATCAGTCGGCTTCGAGGCGCGCTCGAGAAGTGTGATGTGTCGATGCGGAGCGCGGTGACCCGACGGCTGATATGCGCATGGTTGCCTCCTACCGGATTGATGCCCAGTCGGCGAACGACTTCCGCCATGCTTCTGGAGCAGGCGACCAACTCGCGCAAGG
Source organism: Streptomyces sp. NPDC060198 (assembly GCF_042728415.1). Lineage (NCBI taxonomy): Bacteria > Bacillati > Actinomycetota > Actinomycetes > Kitasatosporales > Streptomycetaceae > Streptomyces > Streptomyces sp. NPDC060198. The sequence continues at coordinate 5,462 of NZ_JBHWZJ010000411.1, forward strand.
TCTTCTCCGTGTGGCGCACCCGGGTGTCGACGAAGTGGGAGATGTCGATTCCGGCTTCGCGCATCTTCGCTCGTAGGTAGCGCCTGCTCCCTGGCGTGGGTGTGCCGCCACACCTTCGCACCGCGTCGTCGTAGTTGCTGGTCTCGCGCGCTGCCTCTTCGAGTAGCTCGCGGGTGTAACGGACCCGCATTCCTCTTCCTCCCCGTCTGGCCGCGCGTTCGCGGCCTCGTACGGAGCAACGAACCGGTAATCGGATGGTCACGTCCGTTATGCGGCGAGATGCGGAAGGGCCCGTAC
>NZ_JBHWZJ010000412.1:0-5753 GCF_042728415.1 Streptomyces sp. NPDC060198
GCCCCGGGAAGGGGACGGGCGCCGCGCGGCGCCGCGGTGCGCCGGCCTACCGCGGTGCTTGGGCCGTCGACCCGCGCACCACCAGCTCGGGTTCGAAGAGCAGTTCGCCGTGGTGCACCTCGCCGCCCTGGATCTGGGCGCAGAGCAGCTCGACGACCGCGCGGCCCATCGCCTCGATGGGCTGGCGCACGGTGGTCAGCGGCGGCTCCGTGCAGTTCATGAACGCGGAGTCGTCGTAACCGACCACCGACACCCCGTCGGGCACGGAGATCCCGCGCCGGCGGGCCGCCCGCACCGCGCCGAGGGCCAGCGGGTCGCTCGCGCAGATGATGCCGGTGGCGCCCCGGTCCAGCAGCCGCGAGGCGGCCGCCTGACCGCCTTCCAGGGAGAACATGGTCCGCTCGACGAACTCCGCCGTCAGCTCCCGCCCGTTGGCCGTCGCGACCGTCCTGGCGGCCGCCAGCTTGCGCCGGGAGGGGATGTGGTCGGCCGGGCCCAGCACCAGGCCGATCTTCTCGTGACCCAGCGAGGTGAGATGACGCCATGCCTGCTCGACGGCGACACCGTCGTCGCAGGAGATGCAGGGGAAGTCGATGTTCTCTATGGGGGCGTTGATGAGGACCACCGGAATCCTGCGCTCCGCGAGCCGTCGGTAATGCGCGTGCTCCGCGTCCGCCTGGGCGAAGAGCCCGCCGGCGAAGACGACCCCGGAGACCTGCTGCTGGAGCAGCAGGTCCACGTAGTCCGCCTCCGAGACGCCACCCTTGGTCTGGGTGCAGAGCACCGGTGTGAGGCCCTGCTGCGCGAGCGCGCCGCCGATCACCTCCGCGAAGGCCGGGAAGATCGGATTCTGAAGCTCGGGCAGGACCAGCCCCACCAGTCGCGCCCGTTCGCCGCGTAGCTGGCTCGGCCGTTCGTAGCCGAGCACGTCCAGCGCCGTGAGCACCGACTGACGGGTCGCCTGGGAGACTCCGGGCTTGCCGTTGAGGACCCGGCTGACCGTGGCCTCGCTGACACCCACCTTCTTTGCCACTTGAGCAAGTCTTCGCGTCATGACCGCAAGACTAACGCAATCTGTGCAAGCCATTTGCGGAAGACTCGCGGGCCGTCGCGGCGGTAGGTCGACCCCGCCACGACGGCCCGTACATCCTGTCGGTCCGCTCCTTACGGGTTGACGTTGATCTTGAAGGTGGAGGTGGTGTTGCGTATGTCCACCGCGTTGCCGGAGAGCCGCAGGCCGTTGAAGGTGACCTCACCGACCGCGGGTCCCTGACCCGACTCCGGCAGCTCGTTCGCCCAGAGACCGAAGCCGGACTTCGCGTCGAAGGCGTCCCCGCTCTTCCGCGCGCCCGAGATCGAGACGTCCGTGAAGACCGTGTCCTTGATCGGGAACTGTGGCTGCCCGCCCACGTAGTTGGTCTGGAACATCACCCCGCTGTAGGTCGGGTCCACGATGTCCACGTGGCTGACCCTGATGCCCTGGAACACCTTCGAGGCGGAGAACACCCAGATGGCCGGGAAGGTCTGCGACCCCCAGAAGTGGCCACCGGTCCGTACCAGGGAGATGTTCTCCAGAGCGGTGGGCCCGGTGCCGAACCCGTTCATCGGATACCCGAAGTCCAGCGAGGAGATGGTGATTCCCGCGTAGACGAGGGTGTCGGCGACCCGCAGGTTGCGGAAGGTGTTGTCGTAGCCGCCGTACACGGCGATACCCGCGGCCCGCCAGGTGAGGATCGACGTCAGGTTCTCGAAGACGTTGTTCTTCATGTCCGCCCCGCCGGCATCGATCGCCGAGAAGAGCGCGAAGCTGTCGTCACCGGTCGCCCGGGCCTCGTTGTTGGACACCAGGTTGTCCGTCGAACCGTTGGTCATGTTGATGCCGTCGGCGAACGTGTCCCGGATACGGGAGTTCTTGATGGTCATCCGGTCCGTGTTCGCGCCCCAGTACAGGCACACCATGTGCTCGACCCAGACGTTGTCGATCACGATGTCGGAAACGCCCGCGAAGTCGAACACCTTGCCAGGACCGTCGATCCGGGAGGTGTAGTTGCCGAAGTAGCCGAAGCCCGAGAACGACGAGCCGTTCGCGGTCGCGTCCGCGCGGAACCCGATGTCCGTGTTCTCCTGCCCGGCAGGCGCCTGGAACCTCGCGTACCAGGGACCGGCACCGACGACCTTCACCGCCTTCCCGTACACCTGGAACTTGGACGAGGTCTGGTAGTCGCCCGTCGGCAGGTAGACGCCGACCAGCTTGCCCGTGGTGTCCATCCGCACCCGGTCCAGGGCGTTCTGGACGTCCTGGTGGGTGAATCCGGCCGGCACGGCGTACGCCGCCGGGTCCGGGTTGGCGACGACCGCCGTCTGCTCCAGGCTCACGAAGTCGATCGCGTACGTGGAGGTGTTCGCGGCGTCCTTCTGCAGCCGGATCTTGGCTCCGGCCGGCACGGTCTCGCCGAGCAGCAGGTGTGCCTCGTCGTAGATGTGCCGGGGAGCACCCGCCGAGGGGGAGTTGCCGGGACCGGCCTCCGCGCCGTACAGCCACGCGTACCGGGAGGTCAGCGGGAGCGCCTTCTTCAGGACCCCGTCGACGTAGACGTCGATGGTGGAGTCGATGCCCCCGCCGCCCGGGGCGTCCGGGATGGAGAACCGGGTCACCAGCGTGTTGGTGGCGGCCCGGGTGGTGAACTCGACGTACTCGCCGGTCGCGTCCAGGTTGACCGCCTTACGGCCGGACGCCTCACCGGCGATGTCGCCCACCGTGCGGTTGGGACCGACCACCTGGGCGCCGCCGCCGGTCGTGGCGTCCTCCGCCTCGTACGTGGCGTACGGCATGTTGGCGCCGCGGCCGACGAACAGCGACTGGGTGGAGACGTTGTTCGTCCGCTTCACCGGCAGCTCGTTGGCGTCGTCGGCGAGCGTCACCTTCACGGTGTACGAGCCGTTGGCCGCCGTCCACGGGCCGAGCTTCACCGGGGCCGCGGTCGCTCCGGCCGCGATGGTCCCGGAGAACGCGCCCGTCAGGGTCTTCACGGTCGTGTTGGTCGAGTCGAGCACCGCGAGGGTCACTCCGTGGCTGCCGCTCGCCGAGGCGATCGACCCCTGGTTCTTGATCGCCACGTCGAAGGTCACCGCGTCACCGGCCGAGGGGCTGGACGGCGTGGTGTTGACCGAGGCGACCAGGTCCGAGCTGGAGACCGGCTTCACCACGAGGGGATCGGTGCGGTTGTAGGCGTTGTTGGACTCGTTCTGCTCGATCACCTCGCCCGCCGGGTCGACCACCGCGCCCAGCGGGTAACTCCCCGCCTCACGCGTGCCGATCGAGGCGCTGACCGTGGTCGACGCCCCGGCCGCGAGAGCGCCGACCGAAGCGGTGGCCACCTTGGAACCGCCGAGCAGCAGGTCCACCTTGGTGGCGGGCGACGCGACCGCGCCGCTGTTGCGCACCGTGGCGCCGAGGCTGATGGTGTCCGACTCCACCGGGGCGGAAGGCGTGGACGTCACACCGGTGACTTCGAGGTCCGGGTTGGGTGCCGGTACCCCGATCACCTGGAACTCCGCCACCTGACCGGCCGAGGAGCCGGAGTTGCCGGTGAACTTCAGCTGTACGTCGGCCACTCGGCCGGACACCGGCACGGTGACGGTGTTGCCGCTCGCCGGGTCGAAGGAGTAGCTCTTCGAGGCGGCCAGGCTGGTGAACGAGCTCGCGCTCTGCTCCCGCCCGAGCACCTCGAAGGTCTGCGTCCGGGCCCCCCACGCGCTGTCCGGGTTGAGCTTCAGCACCAGAGAGCTCAGGTCCGCGTTGGAACCCAGCTGCACGGTCAGGGTGTTGGGGTAACTACCCCCGGCGCCTTCCCAGTAGGTCGTCAGGTTGTTGTCGTTGGCGTTCGTCGCGACGTAGGTGTGCACGTACGACGAAGCGGTGATCGGCTTGGAAACCGCGAGGTTGGAGCCGGTGGTGCCCGAGCCGTTGCGGGTCACGGAGTTGCTCGCCGCCGACTGGTTGCCGGCCGCGTCCTTCGCACGGACCACGTAGGTGACCGTGGCCGAGGCGGGCTGCGTGTCGGTGTACGTCGTCACCGAGCCGCCGACGCTGCCCCGCAGGGCGTTGTTGGCGTAGATGTCGTAGCCGGTGACGGCGGTGTTGTCGGTGGAGGCGTTCCAGGTCAGCTTGACCTGGCCGCTGGCCGGCTCGGTCAGCGCCAGCCCGGAGGGGGCGGTCGGCGCCGTGGTGTCCCCGCTGCTCGCCTGCCGGGTGACGGTGTTGCTGTTGCCCGACTGGTTCCCGGCCGCGTCCTTGGCCCGCACGTAGTACGAGACGGTCTGGTTCGCGGGCCGGTTGTCGGTGAACGTGGTCACCCCGCCCGCCACACTGCTCAGCAGGGTGTTGTTGGCGTAGATGTCGTAGCCGGTGACGGCGGTGTTGTCGGTGGAGGCGTTCCAGGTCAGCTTGACCTGACCGCTCGCGGGCTCCGTGAAGGCGAGGCCGGACGGCGCGGACGGAGCCTGGGTGTCACCCGTCTCGGGGCCGTAGACCTCGAACTCGGACACCTGGGCGCCCGGTTGCACGCTGTTCGCGGTGAACAGGGCACGCACGTAACGCGTGGTGGTGGCGTCGAAGGAGATGGTGACCGTCTGACCTCCCGCGCTGTCGAAGGCGTACGCCTGCGAGGCGGTGAGGTCCGTGAAGGCCGAGTTGTTCGCGCTGCCCTGGATCTTCAGCGTCTGACTGCGCGGCCCCCAGCTGTCCGGCAGCTTCAGGACCACCCGGTCGACCCGCACGGCGGAACCGAGATCCGCTTGGATCCACTGCGGGAACGCGTTGTTGGCGCTCTCCCAGTACGTGGACTTGTTGCCGTCGTTGGCGTTGGACGCCGGGTACACGTCGGTGTGACTGCTCTCCGACATGGTGCGACCGCTCGCCAGGTTCACCGAGGACGCGGCGGCGACCTTGACCTCCAGTTCGGAGAGCTGCGCGGCGTCGGCGACGGAGTTGTCCGTGACCGCGATCCGTACGTAACGCGCTTTGGTCGACGGGTAGTTCACGGTGACGGCGTTGGCCTGGCCCGGGCTGAAAGTGTAGGTCGCGGAGCTCTTCAGCGTGGCGAATGCCGTGCCGTCGACGCTGCCCTGGACGGCGAGGGTCTGGGTGCGGCTCGCCCACCCGGCCGGGAGTTTCAGTACGACCCCGTCCGTCCGGACGGTGGTTCCCAGGTCGGTCTGCACCCACTGGGGTTGGTCGCTCTTCGCGGCCTGCCAGTAGGTGCCCTGGTCGCCGTCGGTGATGCCGGCGGCGGTGTTCTTCGCCCGCGCGCTGCTCGCCTTGGCCGGCAGGCCCGAGGCCGCGTTCGGCCCCGTGGCCGCCGTGGCGGTCAGCGCGGGCCAGCCGACGGTCAGCAGGCTGGTGACGACCACTGCGGACAGACCGCGCGCTCTCCAGCGTTTCGCTCTCATGGATCCCCGATCCCTCGGCCTCGCCCCTGACGGAGGCGAGGCGCGGCTCAGTCGATGTGCAGGGAGGATTGGATTTATGCGTCATGCACTACATCTTTTGCGAGGAGCGGTCAGAGGGTTGCAGATATCTGGAGGCTCGTCTACCGGTCCCGCACGTACCAATTGCTGCGTCGGATCGGCTTGATTGGTCAACACCCGCCGCGATCAGGGGCTTTCGTCTGTACTGTCAGGAAATGCAAGTTCGCCGCAAGCGATGGAAGCCGGTTGCGTTTTTGCGCAAGACAGGCCAAGCGCGGAAACGC
>NZ_JBHWZJ010000413.1:0-5716 GCF_042728415.1 Streptomyces sp. NPDC060198
CCCCCGCACAGGGTGCCGCCGCTCCGGTTCCGGAGGCGCCGCCCGGGCCGGGGCGAGGGTCGGGGTGGCCCGGTGGTGGCGGCTCCGGAAGTCGGTGGCCGGGAAGCCGGAAGGGGCTCGTCAGCGGCTGTCGCTCCCCTTCGGGGCTGCGGCTGCCCTGCCCGCCTCCAGCCGGGCGACCGGAATGCGGAACGGCGAGCAGGAGACGTAGTCGAGGCCCACCTCGTGGAAGAAGTGCACCGACTCCGGGTCGCCGCCGTGCTCACCGCAGACGCCGAGCTTGAGGTCGGGGCGGGTGGCGCGGCCGGCCTCGACGGCGCTGCGCACCAGGGCGCCGACGCCGTCCTGGTCGATGGTCTCGAACGGGGAGACCCCGAAGATGCCCTTCTCCAGGTAGGCGGTGAAGAAGGACGCCTCCACGTCGTCGCGGGAGAAGCCCCACACCGTCTGGGTGAGGTCGTTGGTGCCGAAGGAGAAGAACTGCGCGGCCTCGGCGATCTGACCGGCGGTCAGTGCGGCGCGGGGCAGCTCGATCATGGTGCCGATGGTGAGCTTGAGGTCGGTCCCGGTGGCCGCCTGGACCTCGGCGATGACCTGGTCCGCCTCCTCGCGGACGATCTCCAGCTCCTGGACCGTGCCGACGAGCGGGATCATGATCTCGGCGCGCGGGTCTCCCTTGGCGTTCTTCCGGTGCGCGGCGGCCTCGGTGATGGCACGGACCTGCATGGCGAAGAGACCGGGGATGACCAGGCCCAGGCGAACCCCGCGCAGGCCCAGCATCGGGTTCTGCTCGTGCAGCTTGTGCACGGCCTGGAGGAGCCGCAGGTCGTTCTCGTTGGCGTCCTTGCGGGACTCCGCGAGCGCGACGCGCACCGAGAGTTCGGTGATGTCGGGCAGGAACTCGTGGAGCGGCGGGTCGAGCAGCCGTACGGTGACGGGCAGTCCGTCCATCGACTCGAACAGCTCGATGAAGTCGGCCTTCTGCAGCGGCAGCAGCTCGGCGAGGGCCGCCTCGCGTTCGGCGTCCGTGTCGGCGAGGACCAGCTTCTCCACGAGGACGCGGCGCTCACCGAGGAACATGTGCTCGGTGCGGCAGAGGCCGATGCCCTGGGCGCCGAAGCGGCGGGCGCGCAGGGCGTCTTCGGCGTTGTCGGCGTTGGCGCGAACCCGCAGCCGGCGCATCCGGTCGGCGTACGCCATGATCCGGTGGACGGCGGCGACGAGTTCGTCGGCGTCGTCGGCGCCCGCGTGCATCCGGCCCTCGAAGTACTCGACGACCGGGGACGGTACGACGGGTACCTCGCCGAGGTAGACCTTGCCGGTGGAGCCGTCCACGGAGACGAGGTCGCCCTCCTCGACGACGGTGTCGCCCACGGTGAGCCGGCGGCGCTTGGTGTCGACCTCGATCTCCTCGGCACCGCAGACACAGGTCTTGCCCATGCCCCGGGCGACGACGGCGGCGTGCGAGGTCTTGCCGCCGCGCGAGGTCAGGATGCCCTCGGCTGCGATCATTCCGTCGAGGTCGTCCGGGTTGGTCTCGCGGCGGATCAGGATGACCTTCTCGCCGGAGCGCGACCACTTGATCGCGGTGTACGAGTCGAAGACGGCCTTGCCGACGGCGGCACCCGGTGAGGCCGCGATGCCCCGGCCGAGCAGCCTGGTCTTCGCGGTGTCGTCGAAGCGGGGGAACATCAGCTGGGCGAGCTGGGCGCCGGTGACGCGCTGGAGCGCCTCGGCCTCGTCGATGAGCCCCTGGTCGACGAGTTGGGTGGCGATACGGAAGGCCGCTCCGGCGGTGCGCTTGCCGACGCGGGTCTGGAGCATCCACAACTGCCCGCGCTCGATGGTGAACTCGATGTCGCAGAGGTCCCTGTAGTGGGTCTCCAGGGTCTCCATGATCTGCATCAACTGGTCGTAGGACGTCCGGTCGATGGACGAAAGCTCGGCGAGCGCGACGGTGTTGCGGATGCCGGCGACGACGTCCTCGCCCTGGGCGTTCTGCAAGTAGTCGCCGTAGACGCCCTGGTGTCCGCTGGCCGGGTCGCGGGTGAAGGCGACGCCGGTGCCCGAGTCGGGTCCGAGGTTGCCGAAGACCATCGAACAGATGTTGACGGCGGTGCCGAGGTCGCCGGGGATGCGCTCCTGGCGGCGGTAGAGCTTGGCCCGGTCGGTGTTCCACGACTGGAAGACGGCGTGTATGGCCAGATCCATCTGCTCCCGGGCGTCCTGCGGGAAGTCGCGGCCCGCCTCGGTCTTCACGATCCGCTTGAAGTTCTTGACGAGCTTCTTGAGGTCCTCGGCGCCGAGGTCCGTGTCGACCTCGACCTTCTTGGCCCGCTTGGCGTCCTCCAGCGCGTCCTCGAAGAGGTCGCCGCCGACACCGAGCACGGTCTTGCCGAACATCTGGATGAGGCGGCGGTACGAGTCCCAGGCGAAACGCTCGTCGCCCGCCTGCGCGGCGAGACCGACGACGGAGGCGTCGGAGAGGCCGATGTTGAGGACGGTGTCCATCATGCCGGGCATCGAGAACTTGGCGCCGGAGCGTACGGAGACCAGGAGCGGGTCGTCGGCCTGGCCGAGGGTCTTGCCCATCCGCGTTTCGAGGGCGGCGAGATGGGAGCTCACCTCGTCACGGAGTTCGGCGGGTTCGACACCGCTGTCGAGGTAGACCTTGCACGCCTCGGTGGTGATGGTGAAGCCGGGAGGGACCGGCAGACCGAGGTTGGTCATCTCGGCGAGGTTCGCACCTTTCCCACCGAGCAGGTCCTTCAGATCCTTGTTGCCCTCGGTGAAGTCGTAGACGAACTTCCTTGGACCGTTGTTTCCCGACACGGGTCTCGACTCCTTGAGGACGCGGTGGGTGCCCTGACGGCGAGGAACATACCCAGATCGAAGGTGTCCGGTGGTGTCCACTTCTCCCTCGTGCGGCCGCAACCACCCGTCTGCCAGCAGATCGAATGCGAGAAGGCCCTGCCACCCTTCCGGGCGATGCGTTCACCTCTCGAACACAAGGTGACACTCCGCCACGAGCAACCGGTCACCCGTCACTCTCGGCAGCACATCGCGTCGATCGATCAAAGTCTGCACATCTGGCACGCAGTGCCGTCATTTGAGAAGTTGAGTCACGCGACACCCCCTCCCGTGGCGCTCATATGAGCTAAACCATCCTCAGACGTGGCGAGGATCACGTCGCCGAGGTCACTCGAATGCCATCATGCGGACGCCTCGCCGTCACCCTTCGCCCATTCACACACACGGATCGTGAGCACGGGGCACCGAAAAGGCCCCGGCTCGCACATCGCTGCAAACCGGGGCCGACAATCTACGACCTTCATGCGCTCATATGAGCAGAGCTCGGCGGAGGCACTCCGTACCCTCCGCGGACCGCGCCGCGATCAGCCGCCGGAGGTGTCCAGCTCGGCGTCCGCGCTCACACCGGAGCAGTCGTACGGGTCCTTCAGCCAGCCGTCCGGAAGCACGACCCGGTTGTTGCCCGAGGTGCGTCCGCGCGGGCCGTCCGCGCCGTCCGGCCAGGGCTGGTCGAGGTCCAGCTCGTTCAGCTGGTCGGCCAGCTCCTGGAGGGAGGAGGTGATCGCGAGCTTCTTGCGCATCTCCGAGCCCACGGCGAAGCCCTTGAGGTACCAGGCCACGTGCTTGCGGAAGTCGATCACGCCGCGCGCCTCGTCGCCGATCCACTCGCCCAGCAGGGTCGCGTGGCGCACCATCACCTCGGCGACCTCGCGCAGGACCGGCTCGCGCTTGGTGTTCGTACCGTCGAAGGCGCCGACCAGGTCACCGAAGAGCCAGGGGCGGCCGAGACAGCCGCGGCCGACGACCACGCCGTCGCAGCCGGTCTCGGCCATCATCCGGCGGGCGTCCTCGGAGGACCAGATGTCGCCGTTGCCGAGGACGGGGATCTCCGGGACGTGCTCCTTGAGGCGGGCGATGGCCTCCCAGTCCGCGGTACCGCCGTAGTGCTGGGCCGTGGTCCTGCCGTGCAGCGCGACGGCGGCCACCCCCTCCTCGACGGCGATCCGGCCGGCGTCGAGGTAGGTGAGGTGGTCGTCGTCGATGCCCTTGCGCATCTTGATCGTGACCGGCAGCTCACCGGCGTTCCCCACGGCCTCGCGCAGGATCGCGCGGAGCAGCGGCCGCTTGTACGGGAGCGCCGAGCCGCCGCCCTTGCGGGTCACCTTGGGGACCGGGCAGCCGAAGTTCAGGTCGATGTGGTCGGCGAGGTCCTCGTCGACGATCATGCGGACGGCCTTGCCGACCGTGACCGGGTCCACACCGTAGAGCTGGATCGACCGAGGGGTCTCGCTCGCGTCGAAGTGGACGAGCTGCATGGTCTTCTCGTTGCGCTCGACCAGCGCCCGCGTCGTGATCATCTCGCTGACGAACAGCCCCCGGCCGCCGGAGAACTCACGGCACAGGGTGCGGAACGGCGCGTTGGTGATACCGGCCATGGGGGCGAGGACCACCGGCGGCTGCACGGTGTGCGGGCCGATGCGGAGCTGCTGGGGCGCGGGGGCGAGCGTGGTCATCCCCCCATTGTCCCGTACGCGCGGAACTCCTCCGCCGGGCCGGTACGCCTCCGGGTCGCGGCCCCGCCGCCACCGCCCCCCCCATGCGTCCCACACGCCACGCCCGGCACGCCCGACCCACCCGGAACACCATGTTCCGGCGGCGGGTCGTTAGCGTCGGGCGGCATGACCTTACGTACGGAACGACGAGAGGTTCCCCTCATGCCCCACCGCTCCCCCACCTCGCACCCGTCCCGCCGGAGCCTGCTGACGCTGGCCGGGGCGGTCGGCGCCGGCACGCTGCTCACCGCCGGCACCGCGCACGCCACCGGGTCGCCCCGGGACCTCGCGGCAGGGGTAGAGGACGCACTGGCCGCGCTGCGGGCCCTGGAGCGGGAGCACGGCGCCCGGCTCGGCGCGTACGCCCGCAACCTCGCCACCGGCACGACGGTGGCGCACCGGGCCGGGGAACGCTTCCCGCTCTGCTCGACCTTCAAGACGCTCGCGGCGGCGGCCGTCCTGCGTGATCTCGACCGCGGCGGCGAGGTGCTGGGCAAGCGGGTCCACTACACGGAGGCGGACCTGGTCGAAGCCTCCGACGTCACCCGGGCCCATCTGGCCACCGGGATGACCGTGGCGGAGCTCTGCGACGCGGCGATCTGCGACAGCGACAACACCGCGGGCAACCTGCTGCTGCGGGAGCTGGGCGGCCCCTCGGAGGTCACCCGCTTCTGCCGGTCGCTCGGGGACGACACGACCCGGCTGGACCGGTGGGAGACGGAGCTGAACTCGGCCGAGCCCTGGCAGTGGCGGGACACCACCACCCCGTACGCCCTCTCGCGTACGTACGCCGGGCTGATCGTCGGGGACGCCCTGGCCCCCGGCGACCGCGAGCGGCTCACCGGCTGGCTGCTGAACTGCCGGACCAGCGCGACCCGCTTCCGGACGGGGCTGCCGAAGGACTGGACGATCGCCGACAAGACCGGCGGCGGCTCCTACGGCACCTGCAACGACGCGGGGGTCGCCTGGACGGCCGAGGGCGAGCCGGTGGTGGTGACCGTGCTGACCACCAAGCCGCAGGCCACGGCGGTCGGCGACCACCCGCTGGTGGCGAAGGCGGCGGCGGTGCTGGCGGCGGCGGTCGGCTGAGCCGGACCGCCCTACGGCCGTGGGGCCCGGATCGCCACAACGGC
>NZ_JBHWZJ010000414.1:0-5702 GCF_042728415.1 Streptomyces sp. NPDC060198
GAGGCGGGGGTGGGGCGGAGCCGGCTGCGGCGCCGCCCGCGAGCGCCGCGCCCGCCCACGCGGTGGCGGGCGCGGCCGGGCGGGGGCCCGCCGCGTCGTAGCCGGAGAAGAGACCGGCCAGCCCCGCCGGAGGCTCACGCCATCCGGCCGGTGCGGGGGCGGGCTGACTGCGCCCGATCCGGACGGAGCGGAGTTTCGGGAGATCGGTCCGGCGCCGCAGGTCGGCGGTGGCCAGGGCGATGCGTACGCCGGTCCAGTCCTCGCCCGTCCGCTGGGCGACGGACGCGCGCAGCACCAGACGCCCGCCTCCGTCGCCCTGGCGGTACGCGAGGCGGTAGGCCGGTACCCAGACCGCGCCGGGCACGCCGTACTCCAGCTCCAACTCCGACTCACCGGCGCCGTCGAGGGTCAGAACGGCGCCGACCGAGGTCTCCACGTGCGCGGCGGGGGCATCGGTGGAGGCGCGCGCGAGCCGGTCGGAGGCCACCTTCCAGTCGTGTTCGGCCGTGCGCAGGGCCTCCTCCAGCCCGGCGAGGCGGTGGTGCAGCTCCGTCAGGCGCCCGTCGACGAATTCGGCCAGCTCCAGCCACGCGTCGACCGGGGTACGGCGGTGCGGGTCGTCGCGCTTGCGTGGCGGCGGTACCGGGCGGAGCGCCCCTGCCTCCTCGATCCGGCTCAGCACCCGGTCCCGGCGTCCCTGCACCGCCGCGTACGCGTCCTTCAGTCGTTCGACCTCGTCCCGCAGGCCCTCGGGGGCTTCCGCGTCGAGCGGTGCGGCCTCCGCCTCCACCCTGGCCTCGGTGACGCGGAGCCCCGGGGTGCCCAGGACGCGGACCCGCAGCGAGCCCGGGTCGAGGGTGAGGGGCAGCCCCGTCACCCGTACCCGGCCGTCGGGCGGCACGGTGCCCCGGGCCAGGCGGCGACAGACCGCGCCCTGTGCGTACACCACGACCGAGTCGAGGGTCGATTCCCAGCTCTGCGCCGGTCCAGCCGTCATGTGTTCCGCACCCCCGCCGTGTTCATGCCGAGCGCAGCTTACGCCGGGGCGGTCCCGGCGTAAGCGGTTGGTCGGAAAGGAGGTTGGCCGCAGGGGCGTGGGACGAGGACGTCCAGGATGCTGCGGTTCGTCGTCGTGCGGTGGCGCGTCGTGCGGTGGGTGGATCCGGTGGTGGGGTTGTGCGGCCGGAACGGGCGGTGAGGACGAGCCCTGTCCCCCGCCGGCCGTCTGCGGAAAGTCCTTCGCCGGGAATCGGGCGAAGGACCTTCGCCGGGAAGAGGCCCCCTTCCCGGCCCCTTTCTGACCTATTTCGCCGACTGGAAAGGCGGCCGATTCCTGTCGCCCTGGCACGAGAGCTGACGGATCGTCCGTATCGGCTGCGGAAGAAGTGGCGCCGACACGATCGTGGCCCCGCGGGCGGTCGCCGGAAAACGTGCCGCAGGGCTGCCTCGGGTGTGGGGCGGAGGCGTGAGCCTCACGAAGGGAGAGCTCCGGGGCTGTGGGTGTGCGCCGGAAACCCGTATTCGCTTCAGCGGGTTCGAGCACTGCACGCACTGCACGCACTGCACGCACTGCACGCACTGCACGCACCGCCCCTCGCCTTCCGTCCGGCAGTGGTCATGACCTGGTCCGGCGCTCTCTGATTCGCACGCTGAATACCTGTCCGTCCGCAGCGGCAGGATTGGAAGGAATGCGCTGGTGATTAACTTCCCGTTTCCTTCGGATTCGCTTCCCGTATCCCTGGTGAAATTCCGGGCGTGAGACTTTCGGATCGACAAATGACGCACCGTCGGGAGTACTTCCTATTTGCCGCACAAAGCTTCTTGTCATATGCACAAAGTGTTGTTCTCATGTCCCCGGCGCGTACGGGGGTGCGCGAAGTGTGCTGACGAGGGGGGTTTGGTGCGTACGCGTTCGAGGAGAGATGGATGGGCGAGGGGCCCGCTGGTGGTGCTGGCGGCTGCCGCGCTCCTGCTGGCTCCAATGCCCGCGACGGCATGGGCGGTCCCGCGTACCGGGACGGTGGCCCAGGACGTCGCTCCTGCGAGTGAGGCGGCGCAGGCTTCGGCAAAAGCGGAGAAGTCCGGCGAACGGGTCGAGGTGGTGGGGGAGCGGTCGCAGGACGCGACGGTGTACGCGAACCCCGACGGCTCCACGTTCACGCTGGAGCAGTCGACGGTACCGGTCCGGGTGGCGACGCCCGGTGGGGGCTGGCGGACACCGGACGCGACGCTGGTTCGCGCGGCGGACGGAACGGTCGCCCCGAAAGCGGCTGCCGTGTCGATGGAGTTCTCCGGCGGCGGTACGGGCGATCCGCTGGTGCGGATCGAGAAGGACGGCACGTCCCTGGCGCTCGGGTGGCCCGGGGCGCTGCCCGAACCGGAGCTGGACGGGGCGAGCGCCCTGTACCGGAACGTCCTGGACGGCGTGGACCTGAAGCTCACCGCGTCCACCGAGGGATTCCGCCATGTGCTGGTCGTCAAGACGCCGGAGGCCGCCGCACGGCCTGAGCTCGAACGGATCGACTACTCTCTGCGAGCCTCTGGACTGAGCGTCACCCGGAACAGCGGTGGCGGGTACGACGCCGTCGACGCCGACGGCAACTGGGTGTTCCGCGCGCCGAGGGCGCAGATGTGGGACTCCGCAGGTCCGGACGCGACCGCTCCCGCACCGGACGGGGCGCTGGGGTCGTCCGTCGACGCGCAGAGTCCGGCCCGGTCCGCCGTGTCCAGGGCGGACTACGCCCAGGAGACCGCGGCCGACGCCGGTGGTGACGAGGCGGGCGTGGAACCCGAGGCGGGTGACACGACGAAGCCGATGGCCGTCTCGGTCGGCCGGGACGTGCTGACGGTCACCCCTGACGCCGGGATGCTGACGAACACGGCGGCGGAGGACTTCCCGCTGTACATCGATCCCACCGTGACCTGGGGCGAGGCGGAGCGGACGCTGCTGCGCTCGGACGGCTACGAGTCCTACGGCTGGGGCAACGGGAGCGACAACCTGGGCCAGGGTGTCGGCAAGTGCGGCACCTGGGGCGTCTATTACTGCGGCCCCGGATACACGCAGCGGCTGTACTTCGAGTTCGCTCCGGACAGTCTGAAGGGCAAGCGCGTCCTCGACGCCACCTTCCGGGCGACCGAGCCGTGGGCGTTCCAGTGCGACCCGCGCTGGGTGCAGCTGTACCGGATGGGCAACATCTCCTCCTCCACCACGTGGGCGTCCCGCCCGACCGCCATCGATCTGATGGGTGACCGGAACGTGTCGGCGGGACGCGGCTCCTCCTGCGATCCGGACACCCCGGCCGCGCCCATCGAGTTCAACGACGACCCGAGCGAGACCTACGAGAACCTCACCCCGACGGTGCGCAACTTCGCCGAGGGAAAGTTCTCCCGGCTGACGCTGATGCTCAAGGCCAAGGACGAGACCGACGCCTCGGCCTGGAAGCGCTTCCGCAACGACGCGGTCCTCGCCGTCACCTACGTGGGCCTGCCGGCCGTGCCGACCAACCCGGCCGTCGCTTCCACGTGCGAGACCACGGAGGCGGACCCGAGCTGGATCTCCGACCCGACGCCCAGGTTCAGCGCACAGGTGCAGGCGGCGGCCGGAGGCGAGAGCGGAGCGAGTCTGCGGGCGCACTTCTACGTGCAGCAGAAGACCTCCGCCGGGTGGACGACCGTCGCGACCGAACCCGTCAGGCCGTCGAGCGGTTTCGTGGCGGACAACGCCACGGTCGCCGTGGACTCGCCGATCGCACTCGCGCAGAACTCGCCCTACCGGATGGCGGTGTTCACCCGCTCCTACTACAACAGCGGGGCGAACCAGATCGAGAGCCACAGCACGGTGACGACCAAGGGCTGGTGCTACTTCACGATCGACTCGACCCGGCCCAAGGCGCCTGCCGTCAGTACGCCCTCGGGAGCGGTGTACACGGTGTGCCCGGAGGACGGTGACGGCTGCGGGGGCGCGACCGGTGGGCCCGGCGTTGCGGGTCAGTTCATCTTCACCAGGAACTCCGCGGACTCCAATGTCGTGGCGTACGAGTACAGACTCGCGACCGACAAGACGTGGACGAAGGTCTCGGCGACGACCTCGGTCACCCGGAGCGTCAAGCCCGCCCTGTCCGGCGTGCAGGTCCTCTACGTACGCGCCGTGGACAGCGTGGGCACCGGTCAGTCGGGAGAGACCACCGCGGTCCGGTTCAACGTCGCCGAGGGCGAAGGACCCGCCGGGCTGTGGCACTTCGACGACGGTGCCGCCGGCTCCACGGTGACGGTCGCGGCGGACAAGGGAACCGCGCCGGGGAGCCGGCACGATCTCACTCTCCACGAGGCCGGAGCGGGCTGGTCGTCGCTCGCCCGCCGAGGAGCCGGCGACAGGTCGCTGTGGCTCAACGACAACACCAACGCCACGCAGCAGACCGGCTGGGCGGCGACGACGGGCCCCGTGGTGAACTCGCAGTCCTCGTTCACCGTTTCGGCCTGGGCCTACCCCACGGACGACAAAGCCTTCCGGACGGTGCTCTCCCAGACGGGCAGCGACGACCGGGGCTTCTCGCTCTACTACTCGCCCGGAATCGGCCGCTGGGTGTTCCTCATGCACTGGTACGTCGGCGGGCAGCGCCAGTACATCGGCGCGGACGCCGACCTGTCGCCCGGCATCACCCTGAAGGCGTGGACCCATCTGGCGGGTGTCTACGACGGTGAAGCGCACACGATCAGCATCTTCGTGAACGGCCAGAGGCAGGGTGCTCCCGTCGCGGTCCCGCAGGCGGGATGGCCCACCGCGGTCGACGGCGGCTTCCAGATCGGCCGGGCCGGCGCCGGCGGCGCCACGTTCAACAACTACTGGAAGGGCCGTGTCGACGAGGTCGCGGCCTACCAGACGGCGCTGCCGGACGCCGAGGTCGCCAAGGTGGCCAAGCTCCTGGGCGCGGACGGGAGTTCGCGCTCCACCGCTCTCGTCGCCGCCTGGCAGCCCAAGGGCAGTACCGGCACCGCGGCCCTCGCGGACACGACCAGCCTGTACGGCCGCAGCCTGCAGCTCAACGGCGGGGCGACCGTCACGGACGACGCGATCGTGCTGGACGGGGACGACGACTCGGTCACCGCCGCGGGTCCTGTCGTGGACGACCGGGAGTCCTTCACCGTGACCACGGAGGTCGAGCCGGACCTGGCCGTCCTGAACTCCAAGGGGGACGGCTACGCGGTCCAGGTCCTCGGACAGCGGAGCGCGGACGGCTCGGCCTGGGGTCTGTGGTACCAGCGGTCCGGCGTCGAGACGTACATGGACGAGGAGACCGGGGAGCAGCTCGAGCGTCCCACCTGGTTCTGGCGCTTCGGCCGTCTCAACAGCGACGGGACGTTCACCGCGGTCGCCTCCGACGAGGCGGCGTCCGACGGAGCGGTCCGCCTGACCGGCGTGTACGACGCCCAGGAAGGGACGATCCGGCTGTACCTCGCCTCCACGCAGAACGGCGAGGACACCGCGTACACCGCGGTGATCGGGTCCGACGAGCTGGCCGGGGGCAAGGGCTACGTCGACGGCACCTGGGGCCACTACCTGGCCGGCCGGATCACGGACATCCGCGTCTGGGCAGGTGCGGCGGCCGACAGCTACCAGGTCGGCGACCTCGTCGGCGTCGCTCAGGACGAGAGCGACGACGTGACCGAATGAGCCGGCGTGTGGCCGGTCCCGGATACGGGAC
>NZ_JBHWZJ010000415.1:0-5701 GCF_042728415.1 Streptomyces sp. NPDC060198
GGCCCGGATCGCCACAACGGCTATCCGGGCCCCACGGCCGTACTCGGGTCAACGCGTCAGCTCTGGCCCTCGGCGGTGTCCGCCTCCGGGGCGGCGGTGGTCCCGGTGGCACGCTCGCGCATCTTGCGCACCAGCTCCTGCTTCTTGTCCTCCGCCACCTTGCGGTCGGCGTCACGGACGGTACCCGCGCCCTGCTGGTCGGCACGGGACAGCTTCTTGCGCTGTCCGCCGACGCCGAGGAGGTTGTTGCGGCTCTTGGCCATGGTGGTGTTCTCCCATGTGGGGGGTGAGAAGGGGGTCCGTGTACTCACGGATCGATCCGTGGGGCGGCGGGCTCAAGGGGTCGTACGTGGTCCTACCGCTCAGCCCTGCCGCGCGCTCACTCGTAGATCTGGAAGAACGACATGCCGGAAACCGTACCCCGCTCCGTGAGCGTCCGGCACCGGATTTTTCGCCACCCCCGGCACCGGACACGTCGGCGGACGTTCAGGCTCCCGGGTCGATCTTCGCCTGGTGGGCCTCGGCGAGGTGTTCCTGCGCCTTCAGCCAGGGCAGGAACTGCGCCCCCTTGCGCCAGCCGCAGGTCTCGCAGGTCAGCAGCCGCTGGACCCCCGACTTCTCCACCCGGACGACGTGTTCACGCCCGTGCCGGTCCCAGCGGCTGACCTTGCTCTGGGTCGGGGACACCACGGCGACCTCCGGGGTAGGGGTGCGCCCAGTGTGCGACGAAGCCCCCGGACCCGTGCGGGGTCCGGGGGCTTCGGAGTGAAACCGTGATGCGTCGAGCGGTGGTGCGATGCCGGTGAGGCGTCAGCAGCCCAGCAGGCGGGCGCCCAGGTACGCCTGGATCTGGTCCAGGGAGACGCGCTCCTGCTTCATGCTGTCGCGCTCGCGGACCGTCACCGCGTTGTCGTCCAGGGTGTCGAAGTCGACGGTGACGCAGAACGGCGTACCGATCTCGTCCTGGCGGCGGTAGCGGCGGCCGATGGCACCGGCGTCGTCGAACTCGATGTTCCAGTTCTTGCGCAGGTCGGTGGCGAGGCCCTTGGCCTTCGGCGACAGCTGCGCGTTGCGGGAGAGCGGCAGCACGGCGACCTTGACCGGCGCGAGGCGCGGGTCGAGGCGCAGCACGGTGCGCTTCTCCATGACGCCCTTGGCGTTGGGCGCCTCGTCCTCGACGTAGGCGTCCAGGAGGAAGGCCAGCATCGCCCGGCCGACACCGGCAGCCGGCTCAATGACGTACGGCGTCCACTTCTCGTTGGCCTCCTGGTCGAAGTAGACCAGGTCGGTGCCCGAGGCCTTGGAGTGCGCCTTCAGGTCGTAGTCGGTGCGGTTGGCGACACCCTCCAGCTCGCCCCACTCGCTGCCGCCGAAGCGGAAGCGGTACTCGATGTCGGCGGTGCGCTTGGAGTAGTGGGAGAGCTTCTCCTGCGGGTGCTCGAACCAGCGCATGTTCTCCTCGCGCATGCCGAGGTCCGTGTACCAGTTCCAGCGCTGGTCCATCCAGTACTGCTGCCACTCCTCGTCCTCGCCCGGCTTGACGAAGAACTCCATCTCCATCTGCTCGAACTCGCGGGTGCGGAAGATGAAGTTGCCCGGAGTGATCTCGTTCCGGAAGGACTTGCCCATCTGCGCGATGCCGAACGGCGGCTTCTTGCGGGAAGTCTGGGCCACCTGGCCGAAGTTGGTGAAGATGCCCTGGGCGGTCTCGGGGCGCAGGTAGGCGACCGAGCCGGAGTCCTGGGTCGGGCCGAGGTGGGTGGAGAGCAGACCCGAGAACTGCTTGGGCTCGGTGAAGGTGCCCTTGTTGCCGCAGTTGGGGCAGTTGAGGTCGGCGAGGCCGCCCACCGGGGGCTTGCCGTGCTTCGCCTCGTACGCCTCCTCCAGGTGGTCGGCGCGGTAGCGCTTGTGGCAGGAGGTGCACTCGGTCAGCGGGTCGCTGAAGGTGGCGACGTGACCGGAGGCGACCCAGACCTCGGGGGCCAGGATCACCGACGAGTCGAGGCCGACCACGTCCTCGCGCGAGGTGACCATGTAGCGCCACCACTGGCGCTTGAGGTTCTCCTTCATCTCCACGCCCAGCGGGCCGTAGTCCCAGGCGGCCTTCTGGCCACCGTAGATCTCACTGCAGGGATAGACGAAGCCACGGCGCTTGCTCAGGCTGACGATGGAGTCGATCTTGTCGGCGGCCACGGTGCTCTCTTCATTACGACGGCGAAACGGGACAGAAGCGGCGCTGAGCGCCTCGCTGGGGGGTGGTGCTCAGGAGACGGGCGAGCGAATGCCCAAGATTACCGGCGGGCGCACCCCCCGGATCAAATCGGGGGCCGGAGTGCGCTCCCGACCCTCTCGCGCTTCCGGTCGGTTCATCATCCTTGTTGACAATCGTTTCCAGTTTTGTTGAAAATGGGATTCATGAACGTACGCCGCCTCATACCCGCCACCGCCGTCGCCGGCGCGGTCGCCCTCGGCATCACCGCCCTCTCCGCCTGCTCCGGTTCCGACACCGCCGGCGGGTCCGACGGCAAGCTGGACGTGGTCGCGTCCTTCTATCCGATGCAGTACCTCGCCGAGGAGATCGGCGGCAGCCACGTCTCGGTCACCACGCTGACCAAGCCGGGCGCCGAACCGCACGACCTCGAGCTCAGCCCCCGCCAGATCGGCTCGCTCGGCGACGCCGACTACATCCTGTACCTCAAGGGCATCCAGCCCGCCGTGGACGACGCCATCGCCCAGTCCGGCGCGAAGAACACCGTGGACGCCGCGGAGCTGACCACCCTGGAGACGCACGGCGCCGAGGTGGACGGCCACGACCACGCCTCCTCGGAAGACGGCTCCTCCGAAGAGCACGACGAGGCGGGCCGCGACCCGCACATCTGGCTGGACCCGGTGAAGTACGCCGAGGTCGCCGAAGGTGTGGGCAAGTCCCTGGCGAAGGCCGACCCCGGCAACGCGGCCGACTACCGCGCGAACACCGACGCGCTGGTCAAGAAGCTGGACGCGCTGAACACGCAGTACGCGGCCGGACTGAAGTCGACCACCACCAAGACCTTCCTCACCACGCACTCCGCCTTCGGCTACCTCGCCGAGCGCTACGGCCTCACGCAGGAGGGCATCGCCGGAGTCGACCCCGAGGCGGAGCCGAGCCCCGCCCGGATCAAGGACCTCCAGCACATCGCCGAGGAGGACGGCGCCACCACCGTGTTCTTCGAGACGCTCGCCAGCGACAAGACGGCGAAGACCCTCGCGAAGGACACCGGGCTGCGCACCGACGTCCTGGACCCGCTGGAGGGCATCACGAAGAAGTCCAAGGGCGACGACTACGTCGAGGTCATGGAGTCGAACCTCGCCGCCCTCCAGAAGGCCCTCGGCGCGAAGTGACCCACGACACGGGCGCAGCACCCCGCGGCCCGGCGGCGGTGCCGCCACAGCCGCACGAGACCCACTCGACCGGACCGGAGACGCGCATGGACGAGCCCCGCACCCCCGACAGCACCCCCACCGCCGAGGTCATCCGGCTCCGGGGCGCCACCGCCACCCTGGGCAGCCGCCCCGTGCTGCGCGGGGTCGACCTGGCGGTCCACGCGGGCGAAGTCGTCGCCCTGCTCGGCGCCAACGGCTCGGGCAAGTCCACCGCCGTGCGCTCCGTCATCGGGCAGGTCCCGCTCACCTCGGGCACCGTCGAACTCTTCGGCACCCCCCTCCGCCGGTTCCGGCGGTGGGCCCGCGTCGGCTACGTACCGCAGCGCACCACGGCCGCGGCGGGGGTCCCGGCGACCGTCCGCGAGGTCGTCTCCTCCGGGCGGCTGTCCCGCACCGGGCTGCGCATCCCGGGCCGGGCCGATCGCGCCGCCGTCGACCGGGCCATCGAACTCGTCGGGCTGGGCGACCGCGCCACGGACTCGGTGAGCGCCCTCTCCGGCGGACAGCACCAGCGGGTCCTGATCGCCCGCGCGCTGGCCTCCGAGCCCGAACTGCTGATCATGGACGAGCCGATGGCGGGGGTCGACCTCGCCAGCCAGGAGATCCTCGCCGCCACCCTGCGCGAGCAGGTGGCCGCCGGCACCACCGTGCTGCTGGTCCTGCACGAGCTGGGGCCGCTGGAGCCGCTGATCGACCGCGCGGTGGTGCTGCGGGACGGCTGTGTGACGCACGACGGCCCGCCGCCGCGCTCCGTCGGGCAGCACGCGCTCCCCGGCCACGACCACGTCCACCCCCACGCGGCTTCCGAGCCCGTCCGAACGGGACTGCTGACCTGATGGAATTCCTCGAACCCGCTTTCATGCAGCGCGCACTGATCGCCGCCGTGCTGGTCGGCATCACCGCCCCCGCCATCGGGATCTACCTCGTCCAGCGCCGCCAGGCCCTCATGGGCGACGGCATCGGCCACATCGCGATGACCGGCGTCGGCCTCGGCTTCCTGCTCTCCACCAGCCCCGTCTGGATGGCCACCGCCGTCGCGGTGGCCGGCGCGGTCGTGATGGAGCTGATCCGCTGGTTCGGGCACACCCGGGGCGACATCGCGCTCGCGATGCTCTTCTACGGCGGCATGGCGGGCGGTGTGCTGCTGATCAACATCTCGGACACCGGCTCGAACGCCAACCTCACCTCCTACCTCTTCGGCTCGCTCTCCACCGTCTCCTCCGAGGACGTGTGGGCGATCACGCTGCTCGCCGCGTTCGTGGTGCTGGTGACCGTCGGGCTGCGCCGCCAGCTCTTCGCGGTCAGCCAGGACGAGGAGTTCGCCCGGGTCACCGGACTGCCGGTGCGGTTGCTGAACCTCATGATCGCGGTGACGGCCGCCGTGACGGTCACCGTCGCCATGCGGGTCGTCGGCCTGCTGCTGGTCAGCGCGCTGATGGTGGTGCCGGTCGCGGCCGCCCAGCAGGTGTCGAAGTCGTTCCGGCTGACCTTCGTGCTCTCCGTGGTGATCGGTACCGCCGTCACCCTGGCCGGCACCGTCACCTCGTACTACCAGGACGTGCCCCCCGGCGCGACGATCGTGCTGCTGGCCATCGCTGCCTTCGTCGCGCTGACCGCGCTGGCCGCCCCGCTGGCCCGCCGCCGGGCCAGGGGCCGCACCGAGGAACCGGAGAAGTGCACCCTGGAAGTACCGGGCAGTCGCACCGCCGCGGACGACGTGCGCGTATGAGGAATTCGCCCGGTGCGGCTGGCACAATGGCCCGACACCTGTACGGGCGACATGAGGAGGCAGCTGTGGCGGCGCCGATCAGTGGCACGAACGCGGCTCCGGTACGGGGGCGGTCCACCCGCCAGCGGGCGGCGGTCGCGGCGGCGCTCGACGAGGTGGACGAGTTCCGCAGCGCCCAGGAGCTGCACGACGTCCTCAAGCACCGCGGCGACTCGGTCGGCCTGACCACCGTCTACCGCACCCTGCAGTCCCTCGCCGACGCGGGCGAGGTGGACGTGCTGCGCACCACCGAGGGCGAGTCCGTCTACCGCCGCTGCTCCACCGGCGACCACCACCACCATCTGGTCTGCCGGGTCTGCGGCAAGGCCGTCGAGGTGGAGGGCCCGGCCGTGGAGCAGTGGGCCGAGACGATCGCCTCCCAGCACGGCTACGTCAACGTGGCGCACACCGTGGAGATCTTCGGTACCTGCGCCGAGTGCGCCGAGTGCGCTGCCGGGAAGCACTGACCCCGGCGACGACGTACGGCGGAGGGGGAGAACCGGTGACCGG
>NZ_JBHWZJ010000416.1:0-5689 GCF_042728415.1 Streptomyces sp. NPDC060198
TCCTGCGCGGGGGTGCTCGTCCGGCAGACCTACCTGCTGACGGGCCGGCACACCGTGGCGGTGGAGTCGGTGGAGCGGGCGTTCCGGGGTCGAACTCCCGTTTCCCTGCGTCTGGGTCGCGCCCTGGACCCCGGAGGCGGGCACGGCGGTCCTGCGGGACAGCCTCGTCCTCACCGTCCTCACCCATCAGGAGGAACTGATCGACCGGCTCCTGGACGAACCGAGCATCAGCAACGTGTACGTGGGCGACGTGCCCACCTACCGGATCGCGCCGGGACTGCCCCACGACGGGTTCCTCGGCGAGTTCCTGATGCGCAGCAAGGCGGTCGTCCGGCACTGATCCGGCCGCACCGCCGCGTCCCACGCATCCGTCACCGCACGCGGTCACCCACCGCACCGCAGATCCCGACCGCACGCCGTTTCCACCCGAGAAGGGACCACCTCACCCATGCACGCCGTTTCGTACACCGCCCAGTGGATGGCCGCCGCCCGCGCCCTGGAGTCAGAGCGCGAGGACGCCCTGTACGTCGACCCGCTGGCCCGCGATCTCGCCGAGCCCAAGGGCTTCGAGCTGATCGACCGCTACGCGGGCGGCGGACTGCTGCCGTTCATCACCATCCGCACCCGCTACCTCGACGACGCGATCCGCGACCTCCTCGCCGACGGGACGATCCACCAGGTGGTGCTGATAGCCGCCGGGATGGACACCCGTGCCTTCCGTCTCGACTGGCCCGACGACATCGACGTCTACGAGGTGGACCACGGCCCCCTCATCGAGGAGAAGCGGCGCCGGCTGGACGCCCTGGGCGCGAAGCCCACCGTCCGCCGCCACGAGGTGTCCGCCGACCTCACCCAGGAGTGGCTGCCCACGCTCACGGAGGCGGGCTTCGACCCGTCCAAGCCCACCCTGTGGGTCGCGGAGGCGCTGACCTTCTTCCTCACCGAGGAGCAGGCGGCCGGCCTGCTGCGACTGCTCGCCTCGGCGTCCGCGCCCGGCAGCCACCTGGCCTTCGACATCCTGGGCCGGGTTCTGCTGCGCAGCCCGTTCTCCAGGCCCTTCCTGGACAAGCTGGCCGCGGACGGCACCCCGTGGATCTTCGGCACCGACGAGCCGGAGCCGTTCCTGGAGGCGAACGGCTGGGACGTCGTGGACCTGAAGGAGCCGGGCCAGCCCGGTGCGGGAGAGGGCCGCTGGCCGTACGACGTACAGCCCCGGGGGCGGCGCCACGCCAACCGGCTCTGGCTGATCCGGGCGAAGATCGCCGGCTGACGGCAGGACCGTGCCGAGGCGGCCCGGGGGAGGGATCACACCCTGCCCCGGGCCGCCTCCCGGCGCGTCACCGGTTCTGGAGCTTCTCCCGTAACGCCTCGTTCTCGGCGGTGAGTTCGGCGATCCTCTGCCGTACGGGGAGCAGCGCTTCGGCGAGCTCCTCCTCCGAGAAGCGAGGAGTGATGTGCTTGGAGCAGTTCCAGGAGGTCCCCTCGACGCGGATCACCATCAACTGCTCGGGGCTGCCGTCGGTGCGTACGTCGGCGAGCCGTTCGCTCAGCTCCGCCTCCTGCGCGGTGTCCAGGGTCTGGGCGCGGGCCATGACCTTCAGCCGGAGCTGACGCGAGTAGTCCATGAAGAAGAGGGACACCCGGTCGTCGCTCCGGAGGTTGCCGGTGGTGATGTACTGCCGGTTGCCCCGCACCTCCGTGTACGCGAGGGTGCCGGGGTCCAGTACGTGCACGAAGCCCGGCGGACCGCCCCGGTACTGCACGTAGGGCCAGCCGTCCTCGGTGGCGCTGGCCAGGTAGAAGCCGTCCCTGGCGGTGATGAACGCGGCCTCCGCCGGACCGATCCGGTCGAACTCCTCCGGATCCCCGCGGAGCAACCGGTCCATCGCCTCGCCGCTTCCCCGCTCCCGCTGGACGCCGCGGACCTTCTCCGTGAAGGCGAGATGGGCGTAACGGTTCATGATCCCTCATTTCCGATCATGGTGGTGATGTCATGATCGAGGCCGACGATAACCGTACTTGCCCAGTGGTAAAAGGCAGTTGCCATCCGGTCGAGACACGGCAGGCGTCCGGAGCCGACAGGAAACGGAGGCCGGCTCCGGACCGCTCAGCCGAAACGGCCGTTGACGTAGTCGGCCGTGCGTACGTCCCGGGGCGAGGCGAACATGGCCTGGGTGTCGCCGTGTTCGACGATGAGACCGGGCGTGCCCTGCGAGGCGAGGAAGAACGCGCAGGTGTCCGAGACGCGGGCGGCCTGCTGCATGTTGTGGGTGACGATCACGATGGTCACCTCCGACTTCAGCTCGGCGATGGTCTCCTCGATACGCCGGGTGGAGGTCGGGTCGAGGGCGGAGCACGGCTCGTCCATCAGCAGCACGCGGGGGCGGACCGCGAGGGAGCGGGCGATGCACAGGCGCTGCTGCTGACCGCCGGAGAGCGCCCCGCCGGGCTGGCGCAGCCGGTCCTTGACCTCCCGCCACAGCCCCGCCTTGGTGAGGCACTCCTCCACCAGGTCGTCCCGGGCGTCCCGGCCGGCCTTGATGGCGTTGAGCTTGAGACCCGCGAGGACGTTGTCGTACAGCGACATGGCCGGGAACGGGTTGGGCTTCTGGAACACCATGCCGATGTTGCGGCGGGCGTGTGTGATGCGGCGGCCCCGGTCGTAGATGTCGTCGCCGTCCAGCAGCACCCGGCCGGCCAGGGAGGCCGAACCGATCAGCTCGTGCATCCGGTTGAGGATGCGCAAGAACGTCGACTTGCCGCAGCCCGACGGGCCGATGAGGGCGGTGACCTGGCGGGCGGGCATGGTCAGCGACACCCGGTCCAGGACCTTGTGGTCCCCGAACCACGCGGATATCTCGTCGGCCTCCAGGGTGGCGGGCCCCTGACCGCGGATCACGCGCGGCTGCACGAGGGTGTCGGTGAACTCGTCGCGGTCGGCTGCTGCGCCGGTCGTGTCGGTGGTGGTCATGGTGACTCCAGAAGGTACGGCGAGATGGTCTGCGCGAAGGTGAACGGGGTCGTTCTCAGAGAAGGTTGGGCAGTAGGGCGGTCAACGCCCCTGCGTCCGCGATGCCGAGGGCGGCGAGCAGCGGTGCCCCGCAGGCCCAGGTCTGCCAGCGGCCCCAGACCCGGTACGCCGCCACCGTGAGCAGGGCCGCCACGAGCAGGGCCTGGGTCCACAGGAACACCTGGAGCCACGAGTCGCCCTCGCCCTTCAGCGCCTGCTCGGATTCGGCGATCCAGCCGGTACGCAGCACCCGCGGCGGGCTCGGCTGGACGGGCGTGACGAGTTTCGCGTCGACCCGCAGGATTCCGGAAGGGGTGTACGGCCCGCCGGTCGCGGTGATCAGGGTGAGCCGGCCCTCGCCGGAGGCGAGCGGGGCGGGGAGCGGGTCACCCGCTTGCCGGATGCCGGTCACCTCGTAACTCACCCTCGCCTGACCGGTGGTGACGTCGATCCGGGTGCCGGTCGGGAGGTTGTGGAGGTCGCCGAACGGCCCGCCGTATCCCCACTGACGGCCCATCACGATGGAGGTGCCCGCCTGGCCCGGCAGCGGGGTGTCGCGACGGTGGCCGGGGCCCGACATCAGCACGGAGGAAGTGGTGCCCTCGGCGACGACCTCCTCCAGGTCGAGCACGGGGATGCGCAGCAGGGCGACCGGGGCGCCGGGTTCGAGCGCCTTGCCGTCGAAGGTCTGCTGGCCCACCGGGGCCGTGCCCAGGGCGAGTTGCTCCCGCAGGTCGTCGTGGGCGACCTGCTGGTCCCGGGCGTGCTGGAGGTGGCCGACGACCGTGAGGTTCGCGGCGAACCCGAACAGCACGGCGGCGAGCACGCACAGAGCGGCGCCGGTCAGGGCGAGACCGGGCCGGGAGGGTGCCGCGTCGGGAGCCCCGGCCGGGCGGGGCGGCTTCTGGTCGGGCGGTGCGGCCGGGGGCGGCGGTGCGAGCACGGACACGATGGGGGCACTCCTGGTCGACGGTACGGAAAGGGGCGGGGCGGTCGGCGCGTAGGCCTTCGCCCGGAACGCGGGGACCCGCTCCGCGCGGCCGGGCCCGGGCCGCCACACGAGGTGGCGGCCACGGGCCCGCGGCGCACGGGTGTCGGGGACGGGTGGGTCCGGGACGGGTCAGTGACGCGGGGTGCCGAAGCGGAGCATGCCCTTGCGGCGCACGTGGAGCACGAGGGCGGCGCCGGCGGCGATCAGGGCCAGGCCACCGAGTGCGGCCGTGCCGAGCTGTGCGCCGGTGGAGGCGAGTACGCCGCCGGAGCCCGAATCGGTGCCGGAGCCGGAGCCGCCGCTGTCGGAGCCGCCGCCGTCGAGGCCGGCGGAGTCGTCGGAGCCGCCGTTGTCGGAGCTGTCGGAACTGTCGGGGCCCGTGGTGTCGCCCGGGTCGTCCGTCGGATCGGTGGGGTCGTCCGTCGGATCGGTGGGGTCGTCCGTCGGATCGGTGGTGGCGGCGGTCGTACGGAATCCGAACGCGACGCTGTACGCGCCGTCCGCGCCTTCCGCCAGCGTCAGGGTGTGCGGGCCGGCCTCGATGTCGTCGGGGACGGTGAACGCGTAATTCGCCACGGCGCCTCCGTCGTCCGCCGTCGCGCCGGTGAGGGAGGCCCCCTCGTCGAGG
This sequence comes from Streptomyces sp. NPDC060198, assembly GCF_042728415.1. NCBI lineage: Bacteria > Bacillati > Actinomycetota > Actinomycetes > Kitasatosporales > Streptomycetaceae > Streptomyces > Streptomyces sp. NPDC060198. The sequence continues at coordinate 4,630 of NZ_JBHWZJ010000416.1, forward strand.
GCGACCGTCACCGCCGCCGCCGCCGTGAATCCCCGCGCGGTGATCTTCACCGTGTCACCGGGCTTCAGCGCGGGGTTCGCTCCGAGGGTCATGCCGTCGGCGTCGGTCACGGACAGGGGAGTGTAGACGGGTACCCCGCCGTTCACTTCCGAAGCGGCGTACAGCTGGGCGTCGGCAGGGGTGAAGGACGCGTAGTAGTAGGCGCGGCCCTCCACGGTCGGCGCGGGGATGTCGATCTCCGCCACCCCTTCGACGAGGTCCGCCCGCCCGATCTCCACGGGCTGCGCGCTGTCGGTCTCCTTGGACGAGAAGACGACGGTCCCGGTCGCCCCCGCCGGAGTCACGGTGGCCCTCAGCTTGTATGCCTGCCCCACCAGGGCGTTCTCCGGAACGCCGGAGAGCGCGATGCCGGTGGCCTGCTGTTCCAGGACCGACCAGGAGTCCCCCTCGACCTTGATGAGCGCGGTGAAGGCGGGATCGGTCTCGCCCCTCGCCGTGCAGTAGAGGCCGATGGTGTAGACGCCGTCGAAGTTCCCGTCCGGAATGGCTTCCAGAAGACGCTGCCCCAGTGTCCGGTGGAGCACGGCCGGGCTCCACGCGACCAGATCGTCGGAAAAGGCGCCCGTGGTGCTCGGAGCGGACTTCAGCTTCGCCAGGTTCGATGCCAGCGGGTTGCCCGGTACGACCACGGCGAGGTTGGAGACGATCGAGCCCTCCGGGCAGGGACCGTCCGTCTCCGCGTGCGTCGCGAAGAGCGGATCGTCGAGCTTTCCGCTCGTCGGCGTGAGCTTGAGCGCACCGATGGTGGTGAACGCGTGTGCTTGCGTGGTCATGGCGAGCACGGCCGCGAGGGCTGCGAAGAGCAGAGCACAGCTCGTCAGCAGGGCCACGGGCGATCTCAGTGGTGCCAGGCGGTTCATGGGCGGGTTTCCCCCAGGGAGTTCGACGGGTGGACGGATACGCCGGGGGGCCGGGCACCCGTGGGGTGCCCGGCCGTCGTGCTCGGCGGTGTGGTGTGCGGTGCCTCTCCCGGCGTCGTCCGCCCCGTAGGGGGATACGA
>NZ_JBHWZJ010000417.1:0-5678 GCF_042728415.1 Streptomyces sp. NPDC060198
CGACGGAGGGGCCGCCCCTGTGGCGTACGGGCGGGTCAGAGCGCCGCGCGAGCGGCTTCCATCAGCCGTACCACCGAGGCGTCCGCGACCCCGGCCACCTCGTCGTAGGCGTACCAGCGCAGATCCAGCGACTCCTCGCTGATCCGCTGCGTGGCACCGGCGGGGGCCAGCGCGGCGTACTGCACGTCGAGGTGCCAGTTGCAGGGAGCCGGGATCGGATGCCGGTCCAGACGCACCGGGCCGCCGGCGAGCAGCACCAAGCCGTCGATGCCGGACTCCTCGGTGGCCTCCCGCAGCGCGGCGTCCGCGAGCGTGGCGTCCCCCGGCTCGCAGTGGCCGCCCATCTGGAGCCACATGCCGAGCTTCCTGTGCAGGGTCAGCAGCACCCTGCCCGCTGCCGGGTCCAGCACCAGCGCGCTGGCGGTCAGATGCCCCGCCCCGCAGGCCTTCCACATCCCGTCCGGATGAGTGTCCAGATGGTCCAGGTACGTCTGGCGGAGCTCCGCCTGGGCGGCGTCACCGCCCCCCTCGTACGTCTTGAGCACGAGGGCGGCGTCGTGGTGCAGGCTCACCGGTCCGTGTCGCCCTTCGGGTCGGAGTCGTCCCGGCCGTCGGCTGCGCCGTCGGTCCCGTCCTCGCGCCCGGCCGCCGCGTCCTTCGGCGTGGTGTCCTCGGGCGCCGAGTCCTTGGACAGGGCACCGCCGCTCGCGGCCTCGCCGAGCATCTTGTCGAGCTCGGAGAAGTCCAGCTGCTCGTGGTGGACGAAACCGTCAGGATCGTCCAGGTCCTGGGCGGTCGGCAGCATGTCGGGGTGCTCCCAGAGGCCGTCACGGCCTTCCATGCCCCGGGCGTCCGTGAGCGAGGCCCACAGGCGTGAGGCGTCCCGCAGCCGGCGCGGGCGCAGCTTCAGCCCGATGAGGGTGGCGAAGGTCTGCTCGGCGGGACCGCCGGAGGCACGGCGCCGGCGCATCGTCTCGCGCAGCGCGTCCGCCGAGCCCAGACGGGGCTTCGCCGCCTCGTGGACCACCGCGTCCACCCAGCCCTCGACCAGCGCGAGTGCCGTCTCCAGCCGAGCCAGCGAGGCCTTCTGCTCCGGGGTGTCCTCCGGCTGGAACATGCCCTGCTGAAGCGCGTCCTGAAGCTGCTGGGGCTCCGAGGGGTCGAACTGCCCGACGACGTCCTCCAGCTTGGAGGTGTCGACCTTGATGCCGCGCGCGTAGGACTCGACAGCGCCGTACAGGTGCGAGCGCAGCCACGGGACGTGCGCGAAGAGACGCTGGTGGGCCGCCTCCCGCAGGGCGAGGTAGAGCCGCACCTCCTCCAGCGGGACGCTCAGGTCCTTGCCGAGACGCTCGACGTTCAGCGGGAGCAGCGCGGCCTTGCCCGCCGGACCGAGCGGCAGCCCGATGTCCGTGGAACCGACGACCTCGCCCGCGAGGACGCCCACGGCCTGCCCGATCTGCTGGCCGAACATGGCGCCGCCCATCGACCGCATCATGCCGATCAGCGGGCCGGCCATCGCCTGCATCTCCTCGGGCAGCACGTCGCCCATGGCCATGCCGACACGCTCGGCCACCGGGTCCACCAGCTGCTGCCACGCGGGGAGGGACGCCTCGACCCACTCCGCACGGCTCCATGCCACGGTGGTGACCGCGCCGGAGGGCAGTGAGGTCACGCCGTCCAGCCAGTGGTCGGCGAGCCGCAGGGCCTCGTCGACGGCCGCGCGCTCGGCGGGTCCGACGCTCGCGTCCTTGCTGCCGTCCTGGGTGCCCTGCGAGACCGTCTGGCGGGCGATCTGCTTGGCCATGTCCCAGTTCACCGGACCGCCCTCGTAGCTCAGCATCTGGCCGAGCTGCTGGAAGGCGGCGCCCAGGTCGTTCGGGTTCATCGAACCGAACATGGCCGCGAACGGGTTGTCTCCGGCGGCACCGGGACCGAAGCCGAACGGGTTCGCCGGTCCGCCCTGACCCTGCCCACCTTCGATGGGGTCCTTCTTCTTGCCGTCGCCGTTCTCCGGCTCCTCCGGCGGAAGGCCGAATCCGAATGGGGTGTCACTCACGGGTTTCCTCGGCTCGTAGGGCCGCCGGCTGGAACCGGCGGCGATGCCCGGCTTGTCACCATCCAGCGTAGACACCCGCTCCGGCTCAGGGGCTCAGTGCTCCGCCGGGACTCGGGCTGCGGCAGGATGGACGCCACCAGGTACGCACGCCTCGACTCGGGTACGTACTGAAGACAACCGCTGGAGACGCCTGGTGAGTTCCCCAGATCCTCAGGTTCGCGGAGCGCGAAACCTGAACGACCCCATGACCGAGAAGAAGCCCGCGAAAAACATTTCCGGGAAGCGGGGCCCCGTCGTCGCGGTCACCGGCGCGGCGACCGGAGTGGGGGCGCTGCTGACCGCGCACCTCGCCGCGTCGGACGAGATCGGGCGGGTCGTCGCGATCGACGAGCGGCGCGCGGACGTACCCGGGGTGACCTGGCACGTCCTGGACGTGCGGGATCCCGCCATCGCCGAGAAACTGCGGGGAGCGGACGTCGTGGTCCACCTCGCCGTCGACCTGGATCTGGAGACCGACGCGGCGGCCCGTACCGCGTACAACGTGCGCGGCACCCAGACCGTGCTGACCGCCGCCGCGGCCGTGGGCGTCCACCGGGTGGTGCTCTGCACCTCCGCGATGGTCTACGGCGCCCTGCCGGACAACGACATCCCCCTCTCCGAGGACGCGGAACTGCGGGCCACCGCGGAGGCCACCGGCGTCGGCGACCTGCTGGAGATCGAACGCCTCGGCCGCCGCGCCCCGCGCGCCCACCCCGGCCTGAACGTCACCGTCGTCCGCCCGGCCGTCCTGGTCGGCGGCACCGACACCGCGCTCACCCGCTACTTCGAGTCCCCCCGGCTGCTGGTGGTCGCCGGATCGCGGCCCACCTGGCAGTTCTGTCACGTGGAGGACCTGGTCAGCGCCCTGGAGTACGCGGCGCTGGAACGGATCGACGGGGAGTTCGCCGTCGGCTGCGACGGGTGGCTGGAGCAGGAACAGGTCGAGGAGCTCAGTGGGGTACGCCGCATGGAGCTGCCCTCCGCGGTCGCGCTGGGCGCCGCCGCCCGGCTGCACCGGATCGGGCTGACCCCCTCCCCGGCCGGCGACCTCGCCTACACGATGCACCCCTGGGTGGTCAGCGTGGGCCGGCTGCACGACGCCGGCTGGCGGCCCCGCTGGACCAACGAGGAGGTGCTGGCCGCACTCCTCGAAGAGGTGGAGGGCCGCCACACGCTGGCCGGCCGCCGGCTCGGCCGCAAGGACGCCACCGCCGCGGGCGCCGCCGGGGCGACGGTCGCGCTGCTCGGCACGGCCGCCCTGGTCCGCCGCGCCCGCAAGGCCCGCCGCCGGATCTGACTCCCGGCGACCCGCGTACCCGCCCACGAGCCCCCGCCGCCCGCGCCCCCGTGCCGCTCGGGGCCCTGCCCGCTTCTCGGCGGCGCGGACACCTGTTTCCGTCGCGCCCGCGTCGTGCGGCACCATGGCCCCATGGCATCCCTTCACGACCACCGTGGCGACCACCCCGGCGAGCGGGCCGCGGCCGACCCCCTCCGGCTCCTCGCGATCCGCGAGACCCCGCTCTCCCTCGACGAGGTCTTCCGGGCGGTGGGCGACGACGCGGCCGGAGGGATCGCGCTCTTCGTCGGCACGGTGCGCAACCACGACGGGGGCCAGGACGTCGGGGGGCTCGGCTACTCCTGCCATCCCTCCGCCGAGGACGAGCTGCGCAGGGTCGCGGAGAAGGTCGTCGCCGACTACCCGGTCCGCGCGCTGGCCGCCGTCCATCGAGTGGGTGAACTCGACGTGGGCGATCTGGCGGTAGTGGTGGCCGTGGCCTGCCCGCACCGGGCAGAGGCGTTCGAGGCCTGCCGGAAGCTGATCGACGACCTCAAGCACGAGGTGCCGATCTGGAAGCACCAGCGCTTCCTGGACGGCACCGAGGAATGGGTCGGCGCCTGCTGACCGGCCCGGACGACCCGGAGACCTCCCGACCGGGGTTTCCCTGCCGCAAACCGTACGAGCACGGATCAGGCCCGATTTGCGTAACCGCCCCCCTGCCAGCAGCGTGGGTCCTGCCGTTGGTTCAATACGCAGACCGCCAGTCGCGGTCGCTCATGGGGTAGGGAGGTCGTAGTGGCCGCACTCGCATGGCTCTTGATTCCGCTTTTCGCCGCTCTCGGCGCGGCGATATGGGGAGGCTGGGCCGCACGTAACCGCACGACCGGCGATGTCACCGAACTCGCCGGGTATGCCCGGTTCCGGGAAGCGATGGAGAGATCGCACTCCGGTTCCGACGCCGTCTGACGAACGACGGTGACCGCGAGGACCGCGTCAGCCGTCCGCGACCGCCCACCGGGCGTCGCCCCGCGACGCCCCCGCTCCGTCCGCGCACCTCCCGCGCTTCTGGCGCCACGAGCGGACCGTGAGCCTCCGATTTGCCGGCCCGCCCTCGCCGGCCTCGTACGGACCGGCCCCGGCGGTGCACTGACAGGTGCTTACCGTACTGTCGTTCCATGCCACGCCGCACCGCGACGATGCTCGCCTCGATTCTCATCTTCATCGCGCTCATCTGTGTGGGCGTGGTGCTTCCCGTCCCGTACGCGGAGATGTCCCCGGGGCCGACCTTCAACACGCTGGGCGACGCGGACGGCGATCCGGTACTGCAGATCTCCGGTCGCAAGACCTACCCGACGTCGGGGCACCTCAACATGACGACGGTCCGCGTCACCGGTGCGGACTACAACATGAACCTGGTCGAGGCCGTGTACGGCTGGCTGGCCCACGACAGCGTGATCGTGCCGCACGACACCCTCTACCCGGACGGGAAGACCGAGGAGCAGTCCACGCAGGAGAACGCCGAGGAGTTCAGCCAGTCCCAGGAGAGCGCCAAGGTCGCCGCCCTGAAGGAGCTGGACATCCCGGTGACCTCGCGCGTCGTCGTGTCGACCGTCGTGAAGGGCGGAGCGGCCGAGGGCAAGCTCCACGCGGGCGACGTGATCAAGTCCGTGGACGGTACCGCGGTGAAGAACCCGGCGGACGTCGCCGAGCTGGTGAGCAAGCGCGACGCCGGCGAGGACGTGACCTTCACGGTCGTCCCGGCCGAGCGGGCCGCCGCCGCCGAGAAGGCCGGGAAGGAGCCCGAGGGCACCCAGGACGTCACCCTCACCACCCGCGAGGCGGACGACGACCACCGGGCGATCGTCGGCATCCAGGCGGGAACCGACCACACCTTCCCGTTCGAGATCGACATCAATCTCGCCGACGTCGGCGGCCCGAGCGCCGGGCTGATGTTCTCGCTCGGCATCGTCGACAAGCTCACGCCAGGTCAGCTGACCGGCGGGAAGTTCGTCGCGGGCACGGGCACCATCGACGACGACGGCACGGTCGGTCCGATCGGCGGCATCAACATGAAGCTGGTCGGCGCGCGGAACGCGGGGGCGCGGTACTTCCTCACCCCCGACGAGAACTGCGCCGCCGCCGCGGCCGACATCCCGTCCGGTCTCACCCTGGTCCGGGTCAAGACGATCGACGACGCCAAGAAGTCCCTGGACAAGATCCGCACCGGGGACACCGCCGCGCTGCCGAGCTGCTCGAAGAGCTGACGGCAGGGCTCGCCGAACCGAGGCCGGGGCCCCGCAC
>NZ_JBHWZJ010000418.1:0-5674 GCF_042728415.1 Streptomyces sp. NPDC060198
CACCAGGTTCTCCGGGGGCGGTTCCGTGTGCGTACGACGGGAACGCCTCAGGCAGAGGGCAGGTCCGCCCGCTCGTCGGCGAGCGCGGCCCGGGGGCGCACGACCGTCGCGCCGTCCACGGACGCCGTGTCCCCGGCAGCGCCCGTGACCAGCCGGGACCGGGAGGCGGCGCCGCGCTGGACCCGGAGCGCCAGGGCCACCGCCGCCAGGCCCACGACCAGCATCGCGGCGCCCGCCCACGCGGGGGAGGCGTAACCGAGGTCGGCGTCGATCACCGCGCCGCCGAGCCAGGGACCGGCGGTGTTGCCCATGTTGAACGCGGCGGTCGTGGTCGCTCCGGCGAGCGTCGGCGCGGCACCGGCCACGTTGAACATGCGGGCGTTCAGCGCGGGGGCGGTGTAGAACGCCGAGAAGCCCAGCAGGAAGGCGATGAGCACCACGGCGACCGGGCTCGACGCGAACAGCGCGAGCGCCACCAGGAAGACCGTGGAGGCGGCGATGCCGCTGAGCAGCACGCCGAAGAGGTGCGCGTCGGCGATCCGGCCGCCGATCGTCGTACCGGCCAGCGCACCGGCCCCGAAGAGCGCCAGCACCCACGGCACCCACCCCGAGCTCAGCCCGGCGACATCGGTCAGCAGCGGGGCGAGGTAGCTGAACGCGCAGAACACGCCGCCCGCCGCCAGCGCGGTGATCACGATCGCCAGCCACACCTGGCGGTCGCGGTAGATGGAAAGCTCCTGACGCAGCTGCGGGCGCCGCTCCGGCACCGGGATGCGGGGGATCTTGGTGCAGACCCCGACCAGTGCCACGGCGGACGCGGCGCCCACCGCCCAGAACGCCGACCGCCAGCCCAGGCTCTCGCCGAGGAACGCGCCGAGCGGCACGCCCATCACGTTGGCGATCGACAGCCCGCCGATCATCACGGCCATCGCCCGCGCCCGCGCGTTCCGGGGCACCATCGCTATGGCGACCGCCGCCCCCACCGCCCAGAACCCGGCGCAGGCGAGCGCGCTCACCACCCGGGAGACGAAGAGGACCTCGTACGTCGGTGCCAGCGCTCCCGCGACCTGGCCGAGCCCGAACACCGAGATCAGCGCGATCAGCGTGGTGCGGCGCGGCAGCCGGAGCGTGGCCACGGCGAGCAGCGGGGCGCCGACGACCATGCCGATCGCGAACGCGGATATGAGCAGTCCGGCGCGCGGAATCGATACGCCCATGTCGTCGGCGATCGGCGGCAGCAGACCGGAGAGCATGAACTCGCTGGTGCCGAGAGCGAAGACCGAGAGGCCCAGGATGTATACGGCCAAGGGCATACGGAGTCGACCGGTGTCGGTATCAGGCATGACTGTGCCCAACGGGCCGGGAGATCCGCACATTCCCCGTCGCGGTGATTGATCCCCGTTTGTTATCACGCCGTTCACGGCGGACCCTGAAGGTGTGCCGAGATGTGCCGTCACGCACTCGTGGGGCTCCTGTGGGGTTTGAGCCGGCGCACGGCGGTCACACGGACCACTGTTCCTGAAGTCGAGCACAGTGAGGTGGGAGCGATCATGGCTGCCGATGAGAAGAGCCAGGCCAAGATGGAGCAGGCCAAGGGCAAGGTCAAGGAGGCGGCCGGCCGCACCGTCGGCAACGAACGCCTCACCGCCGAGGGCCGCGCCGAGAAGGCCAAGGGCGACGCCCGTCAGGCCAAGGAGAAGACGAAGGACGCCTTCAAGCACTGAGGGACGCCTCCGAGTGCTGAAGGACGCCTTCACGCCCGGAGAGTGACCCCGGGAGACGCGCCCCCGCCCTCCGAGTGCCCTCGGGCGCCGGGTGGACGCGTCGGCCCGGCGGAGGCCGGACGCCGTGTGGGCGTTCGGCGGAGACAGAGCGATACGAGTGCCCTCCCGCGCCGCCCGCTTCCCCCCTCGTGAGCGGCGCACCGTGTGGCCCGGCCGATGCGGCCGGGCCACACGCGTGCTCGCCGGGCGAGGTGCCCCCGCGGGTGCTGGCATGGGGGAAGGAGACGCGCATGTCGACCGAAGGAGCAGGTGTGGGTACCACCGCCACCACACGTCAGGAACCGGCAGCCGGCGGAACGCCGGACCTCTCGGGGCCGCCGGACGGCAGCGCGCTGCGCGCCGTCGCGGCCGGCCGTTTCGCGTCCTGGGTGCGCGACGGCGCGCCGCACGTACCGCTGCCGGGAGGCGGGCGCACGTGGGAGAGGTTCCAGGCGCTGCACGGGCTGGGCCGGGACGATCTGGCCCTGGCCCGGCTCGCCGAGGGGCACGCGGACGCGGTGGCCATCCTCGCCGAGCTGGGCTCGCCCGCCCCCGCTCCGGGCGAGCGCTGGGGCGTGTGGGCCGCACAGCCCCCCGGCGCCAGGCTCACCGCGCGGCCCCGCGCGGACGGCCGTTGGCTCCTGGACGGGGTGAAGCCGTACTGCTCGGGCGCCCACAGCTGTACGCACGCGCTGGTCACCGCCGACACCGAGGAGGGGCGACGGCTGTTCGCCCTCTCCACGGACGTACCCGGATACGCCCCGGTGCCCGGCACCTGGCAGGCGATCGGCATGGCGGGCAGCGACACCCCGGACGTGCGGTTCACCGGGGTGGAGGCCGTGCCGGTGGGCGGAGTCGACGCGTACGTCCGAAGGCCCGGATTCGCGCACGGGGGCATCGGGGTGGCCGCCTGCTGGCTGGGCGGGGCGCGCGGGATCGCCGACACCCTGTTCGCCTCCGCGTCCCGCCGCGCCCCCGACCAGCTCGCCGCCGCCCACCTGGGTGCGGTGGACGTCGCGCTGCACGGCGCGGAGTGCGTGCTGCGGGTCGCCGCCACGGAGATCGACGCCGACCCGCAGGACCGTACCGGCGACGCCGCGCTGCGGGCGATGCGGGCCCGCGCGGCCGTGGAGCGGGTCGCCACTCTGGTGCTGGACCACGTCGGCCGCGCGCTGGGTGCCGGACCGCTCTGTCACGACGCCGTGCACGCCCGTCGCGTCGCCGACCTCACCGTCTACATCCGTCAGCACCACGCGGACCGCGATCTCGCGGCCCTCGGCACCACCCTGGTGGCTCCGCCCGAGGGAGCCGGCCGATGAACACCGGGAGAGTGCTGAGCACCGGGACCGGCGCGGGACCGAATCCCCGAGCCACCGGAGCCACCGGAGCCCCGGACCCCGGGTCCGGCCCTGCGGCCGACCGTGAGCGGGCCGCCGCCGCGATCCGGGCGGACGGCACCCCGGAGGCCGAGTGGGCGCGCTGGGAGGGCTGGGAGGCGGTACGGGCCGCTCCCCGGATCGACGGGCCGGTGGTCGTGGTCGCCGCCCACCCCGACGACGAGGTGCTGGGCGTCGGCGGCACCCTCGCCCGGCTCACCGCAGCGGGCACCGACGTGCACGTGGTCACCGTCACCGACGGGGAGGCGTCCCACCCGGGCAGTCGCCGGGTGTCCCCGGCCGCCCTCGCCCGGCTGCGCGCCGACGAGCTGACCGCCGCCCTGGACGACCTGGGGATCGACCGCCGTCGGCGGACCCGCCTCGGGGTGCCGGACACCCGGGTGGACGCGTACGAGAGCGAGGTGGCCGGGCACCTCGCGGAGGTGGTGCGGAGCAGCGGTGCACGGCTCTGCCTGGCGCCGTGGACCGGCGATCTGCACGCCGACCACGAGGCGGCGGGACGGGCCGCGCGCACGGCGGCGCGGGTCACCGGGACGCCGCTCTGGTACTACCCGGTGTGGATGTGGCACTGGGCCGTGCCGGGCGACCCCCGGGTGCCCTGGGGGTCCGTACGGCGGCTGCCGCTCACCGAGGCCGAGCAGGCCCGCAAGGGAGCCGCCGTCAACCGCTTCCGTACCCAGATCGCACCCCTCGCGGACGACCCGGACGACGCCACCGTCATCCTTCCGCCGGCCGAACTGCTCCACCACCGACGCGCCTTCGAGGTGATCCTGCTGTGAGCTCCGACCTGACCGGGACGGCCGGGGGGTCGGGGGCCTCCACCCCGGACTCGTACTTCTCCCGGATGTACTCCGGCACGGCGGACCCCTGGGACCTCGCCGGACGGTGGTACGAACAGCGCAAGTACGCGCTCACCCTCGCCGCGCTGCCCCGCCGCCGCTACCGCAGGGCCTTCGAACCGGGCTGCTCGGCGGGCGTCCTGACCCGGTTGCTCGCCGAGCGGTGCGACACGGTGCTCGCCACCGACCGGGTCCCCGCCGCGGTCGCCGGGGCCGCCGCGCGCAACCGCGACCTGCCGCAGGTGGAGACGCGTCTCCTCACCGTCCCCGCGCAGTGGCCGGAGGGCACCTTCGACCTGATCGTCCTGTCGGAGCTGCTCTACTACTTCGACGAGACGACGTTCCACGACATCCTGGCCCGCACGGTCGGCAGTCTGGAACCCGGCGGCACCCTGGTGACCGTGCACTGGGACCACCCGGTGCCCGAGCACCGGCTGACCGGAACACAACTGGCGCCGCTGCTGCGGGAGATACCCGGCCTGGTGGCGGGGACGGAGTTCCACGACCCCGACTTCGTCCTCAGCCTCCACCACCGCCCCCTGGCCGACGGCTCACCGCCGCCCTCGCCGGCCCGCGCCGAGGGCCTGGTGTGAAGCGGCGCATCGACGGTCTCGTGGTGGCCGTTCCGGCGCACGAGGAGGCCGACACGCTGCCTCACGCGCTGAGAGCCGTCCGGGCCGCCGAGCGGCACGCGCGTGCCCGCCTGCGGGACGTACCGCCGCTGACACTGGTGGTCACCGCCGACGCGTGCACCGACGCGACCGAGGCGGTGGCCCGTGCGGCAGGCGCCGAGGTGGTGCGGACCGGCCACCGGTCGGCCGGAGCGGCCCGGGCCGCCGCCGTCGCGCACGGCCTGCGGAGGGCGGCCACCCCCGCCGCGCACACCTGGATCGCCTCCACCGACGCCGACAGCCGGGTCCCCGTCGACTGGATCGCCCACCAGCTGACCTGTGCCCGCGCCGGCTGGGACTGCGTGCTGGGCACGGTCCGTCTCGCCCCGGCCCGCTCGCTGGAGGAAGCGGTCGTACGGGACCTGCACCGGACGCACTACTTCGCCGGGCGACCGGACGGGACCGGGCCTGACGGGACCGGGCCGGACTGGGATCATCCGCACGTCCACGGCGCCAACTTCGGTGTCCGGGCGGACGCCTACGCGCGCGCCGGGGGCTTTCCGCCCGTACCCCTCGGCGAGGACCGGGCGCTGGCCCGCGCCCTCGGCGACGGCGGTGCGCGGGTGCTGCGGACGAACGCCTGCGCCGTCGAGACCTCGGGCCGGCTGACGCCCCGCGCCCCGTACGGGTTCGGCGCGTTCCTGCGCACACTCCGCGCCGGGGCGGCCACCGGAGGCGCGAGCGCCGCGAGGGGCGAGGGAGGTTTGCACGAGCACTTCGCGGTCACACGAACCACTGACCCTGAAGTCGAGCACAGCAAGGTGGGAGTGATCATGGCTGCCGATGAGAAGACCCAGGCCAAGGTGGAGCAGGCCAAGGGCAAGGTCAAGGAGACGGCCGGCCGCACCGTGGGCAACGAGCGGATGACCGCCGAGGGCCGCGCGGACCAGGCCAAGGGCGACGCCCGTCAGGCCAAGGAGAAGACGAAGGACGCCTTCAAGCACTGAGCGTCCCCGTCCGGTCCTCTTCCCGGACAGGCCCGGGCCCTGGTGACAGCACCTCGC
>NZ_JBHWZJ010000419.1:0-5668 GCF_042728415.1 Streptomyces sp. NPDC060198
GCCCGGTCCGGACGAGGGGCCGGGCCGCACGGGGATCCGCCGGAGGCGGAGGTGTCGCTGGTGTGGCTACGAGCTGGTGTGGCTACGGGCTGGTGTGGCTACGAGCTGGTGTGACGGGGAGCTGGTGTGACTAGGAGAGGGCCGAGATGGTCTCGCGGACCTTCGCGTTGATCTCGGCCGGGATCGGCGCGTAGCCGGCCTCGGTGAGGAGCTTCTGGCCCGCGTCGGAGGCGGTGTAGGTCAGGAAGGACTTGACCGTCGGAAGGGTCTCGGCCTTGTTGCCGGTGTCGCAGACGACCTCGTACGTGACCAGGACGATCGGGTAGGCGCCCTCGGCCTTGGTGGTGTAGTCGAGGTCGAGCGCCAGGTCCTTGCCGGTGCCCTTGATCTTGGCGGCGGCGATGGCGGCGGAGGCGGTCTCCGGGGAGGCCTTGACCGGGGCAGCGGCACCGGTGTTGATGTCGACGGTGGAGATCGACTGCGAGGAGGCGTAGGAGAGCTCGAAGTAGCCGATGGCTCCGTCGACCTGCTTCACCTGGGCGGCGACGCCGGCGGAGCCGGTCGCGGCCTGGCCGCCGGGGGCCGGCCACTTCTTCTCGGGCTCGTACTTCCAGTCGTCCGCGGCGGTGGCGGCGAGGTACTTGCCGAGGTTCTGCGTGGTGCCGGAGTCCTCGGAGCGGTGGAAGGGCTGGATCGCCTTGTCCGGCAGGTCGACGCCCGGGTTGAGCTTGGCGATGGCCGCGTCGTTCCACTTCTTGATCTTCGTGTCGAAGATCTTCGCGAGGGTGGGGGCGTCCAGCGTCAGGCTGTCGACACCTTCGAGGTGGAAGCCGATCGCGATCGGGCCGCCGACCATCGGGAGGTTGATGCCCTGGCCGGTCTTGCAGATCTTCTTCGAGTCGGCGACCTCTTCCGGCTTCAGCGCGGAGTCGGAGCCGGCGAAGCCGACGGTGCCCTGGTTGAAGGCGATGATGCCTTCACCGGAGGAGGAGGACTTGTAGTTGACCTCGACGCCGGAGCAGGCGGCCATGTAGTTCTTGACCCAGAGGTCCACGGCGTTCTTCTGCGCGCTGGAACCGGAGGCCAGCAGCTGGCCGGTGGCACCGTCGCAGGAGATGTCCGAGGCGGCCGCGGAGGCGGACTGGCTGGAGCCACCGCTCGTCGCGTCGCTGCTGGTGTTGTCGTCCGAACCGCACGCCGTGAGGACCAGGGCGCCGGAGACGGCGAGGGCACCGAGCGCGGTGGCACGAAGCCGGTTCTTGCGCTGAAGCTTCACTTTCGGGTGTTTCCTTCCAGGAGCCGCCGTGGTCGATACGTTCTACGACGGCGTGCGATGAGGAGTGGTGCGTTGGCTGAGCGCCTCGCACCGTGTAAGTCCGAAATTAGGCAGAACAGGTGAAGCGGCCTACGGGGGGGAGTGAACGGAAGGTGAACCGTGCGGGACGGTGCGGGGTTGCGGGCCCCCGGGGTGTTCCCGCCCGCGCTCCCGCCCCGCTCCGGCGCACGGGTGCCACCCCGTACGCGTGAGGCGTACGGGGTGGCACGGCGGCGGGAGACCGCCGCCGGCGCTGACAGGGCCGTCGGGGCGTCCGGGGCGTCCGGCGCGTCAGCCGTCGGGGCGTCCGGGGCGTCCGGGGCGTCAGGCGTCCGGCCGGGCGGCGATCATCGCGTCGAGCGGCACCCGGTCGGCGGGGCGGGTCAGCCGGTCGCGGGCGGCGGCGGGGGAGAGCCAGGCGACGCGGTCCACCTCGTCGTTGGGTACGAAGGCTCCGCCCGTGGCGGGGGCCTCCCAGTAGAAGACCTCCTTGGGGTGCCCGTTCACCTCGTAGCGCAGCATCGGCAGCGCGGCGCCGGGCTCGCAGTGGTGGCCGGTCTCCTCCAGCACCTCGCGGACCGCCGCGTCCCGCGGTGCCTCGCCGCGCTTCAGCTTCCCCTTGGGGTGCGACCAGTCGTCGTACCGCGGCCGGTGCACGAGGCAGACCTCGAGGCCGCCGTCGTCCGGGGAGCGGCGCCAGAGGACGCAGCCGGCGGCGACCACCGGTCCGGGCGAGCTCATGGCGCCGCCACGGCCGCCGCGTACGGCCAGGTCTCGCGGAACACGCAGCGGGCGGCGTCGACCTCGTGGCGCTGGTCGGCGTGGAGCACGCCGAGGGCGTACGCGGTGGCCGGGGCGATGCGTGGGGTGCGGGCCGCCGCGGAGGCTGCCGAGGCTGCCTCGGAGGCCTCCCGGTGCAGGTCGAGGGCGCGTTCCGGACCGGCGAGGACCGGGTCGGGGGTGCCGGCCACGACCTCGTGGGCGTACCGGTGCAGGCGGAGCAGCAGCCGGATCTGGTGCCAGTGCGCGTCGTGCGCCTCGTTGTAGACGTCCGCCGCGTCGCCGGACGGCAGGGCCGCGACGGCGCCGAGCAGCCGCTGCCGGGCGTGTTCGGCGGGGTCGAGGAGGGCGTCGGCTGCGGGTGCGCCGGCTCCGGCGGTCAGCGGCACCTCGGAGGCCAGCAGCGCGACGGAGTCGGCGACCGCGTGGAAGCGGGAGGAGCCGAGTGCCTGGAGGGCCGCGGAGTGGGCACGGGTGCGGGCCAGGGTGAGCTGGCGCTCCAGCAGGGCTCCGGCGCGGGCCGCGCCGACGTCGATGGCCGCCCGGTCGGTACCGGTGCCGCTACCGGCTCCGCCGCCGGTGGCGCCCTTGCCGCTGCGGGCGGCCGGGAGGTGGGCGCCGGACAGGTGGTGGAGGGCTTCGAGGAGCCGCAGGAGCCGGGTGGAGCAGTCGTGCTCGCGGGCGAGGGTGCCGGAGAGCCAGGCCAGTTCGGCGCGGAGCTGCTCGGCCCAGCCGGGATCGAGGAGCCCCTTGAAGGTGTGCAGGGTCCCGCTGATGCGGCGGGCGGACCGGCGCAGCGCGCGGGCGGCCTCTTCGGTGCCGCGGCCGCCGGAATCCGTGGGGGCGCTCTGTTCGCGGTGCAGGCGCAGACTCCGCAGGAAGTCGGCCGCCTGGGCGCGGAGGTAGGGCGCCAGTACCGCCTCGGCGGTCAGCGCCGTGGCGGTACCGGGCGTCTTCTGGTCAGGGCGTCGCACGCCTGCGCCTCCGTGCATCAATGAGCATTTCCTGTACGTGCCGCAGGGGCTGGCCGTCCGCGTCGGTGGAGTGGCGGGTCCATTCGCCGTCGGGACCCAGGTGCCACGACGAGGTCGTGTCGGCCATGCCGGTCTCCAGGAGCCGGCTGAGTGCGGCGCGGTGGGCGGGGTCGGTGACCCGGACCAGGGCTTCGATCCGGCGGTCGAGGTTGCGGTGCATCATGTCGGCGCTGCCGAACCAGACCTCGGGTTCGCCTCCGTTGCCGAAGGAGAAGAGCCGCGAGTGTTCGAGGAAGCGGCCGAGTATCGACCGGACGCGGACGTTCTCGGAGAGCCCGGGGACGCCGGGGCGGATCGCGCAGATGCCGCGTACCCAGATGTCCACGGGGACGCCCGCCTGCGAGGCCCGGTAGCAGGCGTCGATGATCGCTTCGTCGACCATGGAGTTGACCTTGAAGCGGACGTAGGAGGGGCGCCCGGCGCGGTGGTGGGCGATCTCCTTGTTGACGCGGGCGACGAGCCCGTCGCGGAGCGACTTCGGGGCGACGAGCAGCCGGCGGTAGGTCTCGCGGCGGGAGTAGCCGGAGAGCCGGTTGAAGAGGTCGGAGAGGTCGGCGCCGACCTGCGGGTCCGCGGTGAGCAGGCCGATGTCCTCGTACAGCCGGGCCGTCTTGGGGTGGTAGTTGCCGGTGCCCACGTGGGAGTAGCGGCGCAGGGTGTCGCCCTCCTGGCGGACGACGAGCGACAGCTTGCAGTGGGTCTTGAGCCCGACGAGGCCGTAGACGACGTGGCAGCCGGCCTCTTCCAGCTTGCGGGCCCACTTGATGTTGGCCTGTTCGTCGAAGCGGGCCTTGATCTCGACGAGGACGAGGACCTGCTTGCCGGACTCGGCGGCGTCGATGAGGGCGTCCACTATCGGGGAGTCGCCGGAGGTGCGGTAGAGCGTCTGCTTGATCGCCAGCACGTCCGGGTCGCCCGCCGCCTGTTCCAGGAACGCCTGGACGGAGGTGGAGAAGGAGTCGTACGGGTGGTGGAGCAGCACGTCCCGTTCGCGGAGCGCGGCGAAGACGTCCGGCGCGGACGCGGACTCGACCTCGGCGAGGTCGCGGTGGGTGCCGGCGATGAATTTGGGGTACTTCAGCTCCTGCCGGTCCAGCGACGCTATGCCGAAGAGTCCGGTGAGGTCGAGCGGGCCGGGCAGCGGGTAGACCTCGGCGTCGGTGACCTTCAGCTCGCGCACCAGCAGGTCGAGGACGTAGGGGTCGATGGACTCCTCGACCTCCAGGCGGACCGGCGGGCCGAAGCGGCGCCGCATGAGCTCCTTCTCCAGGGCCTGGAGAAGGTTCTCGGCGTCGTCTTCCTCGACCTCCAGGTCCTCGTTCCGGGTGACCCGGAACATGTGGTGGGCGAGCACCTCCATGCCCGGGAAGAGCTCTTCGAGGTGGGCGGCGATGACGTCCTCGATGGGGACGTACCGCTGCGGGGACGCCTCCAGGAAGCGGGTGAGCAGCGGCGGCACCTTGACCCGGGCGAAGTGGCGGTGGCCGCTGACCGGGTTGCGTACGACGACGGCGAGGTTGAGCGAGAGGCCGGAGATGTACGGGAAGGGGTGCGCCGGGTCCACCGCGAGCGGGGTGAGGACGGGGAAGACGCGCTGGCGGAAGAAGGTGAAGAGGCGGGCCTGTTCCTTCTCCGTGAGGTCGGGCCAGCGGATCAGCTGGATGCCTTCGTCGCTGAGGGCCGGGGCGATGTCCTGCTGGTAGCAGGCGGCGTGCCGGGCCATGAGCTCGCGGGATCGGGTCCAGATCTGTTCCAGCACCTCGCGGGGCTGGAGCCCGGACGCGGAGCGGGTGGCCACGCCGGTCGCGATGCGGCGCTTGAGGCCGGCGACCCGGACCATGAAGAACTCGTCCAGGTTGGACGCGAAGATGGCGAGGAAGTTAGCCCGTTCGAGGAGGGGCGTCGCGGGGTCCTCGGCCAGTTCGAGAACGCGTTCGTTGAAGGCGAGCCAGCTGCGTTCCCGGTCGAGGAAGCGGTCTGCGGGAAGGCTTCCGCCGTCGCGGCGCGGCTCGTAGGAGTCGGCGTCGGCGTCGAGGTCGGGGTCGAGATCCGCGGCGGTGGTGAAGCTCCGGGCACCCTTGGACGTCGCCGGCGGGCGGTGTGCGGCGAGGGACCCGGCCGACGGCTGGGCCGGAGAGACTGACGAGGCGGCGGGCTGGACCGGTACATCGGCGCTGGGCTGCTGGCTCATGGACCCATTCTTCCCGCTGAATGGCCCAGTGGGCGCGTCGGAGCGAGGAAAGATCGCGGAAGGTCCGGGAGGGCGCTGGGGCTTTCCGTTGCGGGGGGCGGGTACAGCTGGCTGCATTCCGTGAGCGTCGCAAGCGAGTCTGAATGGACGGTAACGGCGACATGACATGCAGGAAGCGGTGTGGACGCGGGGCGGTGCCCCGCGGGGGCGCTCACCTGGCCGTACGCGCCCCCTGTGGGGCCCGGTAGGGCGTATCTCCCGGGTTGTCCGGACGGCGGGAACGTGTACGACCGTACCGGCGGGGCGCCGAGTGTGTACGGCCGCGCCGTCCGGGCTCCCCCCTCGTGG
>NZ_JBHWZJ010000420.1:0-5638 GCF_042728415.1 Streptomyces sp. NPDC060198
CGCCGGCCCTTCCGCCGGCGGGCACCGTCATGTCGCCGGCTTCCCGGCGGCCCGGCCGGCCGCGGAGGGGCGGTCGTCGTACCGCGGGCGAAGCGCCACCGCCGCGCGAGGTGAGCGGAGAAGGAAGCGGTTTTCCTCATCCCCTCATCGCGGAAGGGGAGTTGGTCCCGCGCAGCCGGCGGACTGCTCGGACCGCCCCGGGCACGTACGCGGCACCCCGGCCGCCGGCCACGGCTCGCTGCCGGCCCGCCGCGGACCGACTTGGGCGAGCTCCTGTCACGACCATTGCCGACACCGTCGTACCTCGCTATGTTAATCGAAAATCACATCGGTATGACACGGTCCATCGCGTCTGGATCACTCGACTTGCACGTCTGCGAAGGCTAATCGAAGCCATCTGACCCATCAGGGAAGCAGGTAAGTCAATGGAGAATCTCAGCAGGCGAAAAATGTTGTCCCTCGGCGTGGCCCTCGGTCTCGTGGGTGTGACCGACACTGCTCAGGCATGGGCCTCGACGGGATCGGCGGCGGGATCCACTGCGGGAACCGGCCCGGCATGGATCTGGGACGACCTGGCGGACCCGCTGATGGCCACGATGGTCGACAACGGCCATGTGCCGGCGATCAACACCGCGTGGGCGTCCTGGGTGAACAACAACGACCCGTTGCCCTCCGGCGTACCGGCCGAGTTCACCTCGTACCTGGGGCAGGTCAACCGGCTGCCCTCCTGGGCCGACCCCGTCAAGCTGGCTCGCGCCGCCGACTTCAACCGGCGCAGGGACACGTACCTCTTCATGCTGTACGGACTCGGCGGCGGGATCATGAGTACGGTGATCCCGCGCGAGGCCAAGAGCGTCTACTGGTCCGCGGGCGGCGCCAACATGCAGGACCGTGCCGCCAAGACGTTCACGTTCGGGTACGACCTCTCGCAGCTGGGAGCCTTCGAGCCGACGGGACAGTTCGTCGTCACCGCGAACAAGACGCGCGTGGTGCACGCCGCGGTGCGTCACCTGCTGCCGCAGTCGCCGCACTGGCGGGCGGTCGCCGACGAGACCGTCCCGATCAGCGCGGCGGACATCCTGGTCACCTTCCACAGCCTCGGCACCTACGTCCACCGCAAACTCCTCGAATGGAAGGTCCCGTTCTCGGCCGCGGACCAGGAGGCGTTCCTGCACTCGTGGCAGGTCGCCGTCCACCTGCTCGGCGTGCCGGACGAGTACATCCCGAAGACCTGGGCCGCCGCCGAGGCGCAGTCCGCGCAGGTACTCACCCCGATCCTCACTCCGTCGACCGAGGGCATCGCCCTCGCCGAGGAACTGCTCGGCCTGACCGCGCAGATCGACCTCGGGGTCACGCGCGGGTTCCTGAACGAGTTCGTGCGCTACGTCCTCAGCGACCAAGTCGGCGACTGGCTGGGGCTGAAGCGCGACTACGTGTCGGCGGCCCTGGTCCGCACCGCGTGGCCGGCGTTCATCCTGTTCCGTGAGGGGCTGTCCCCCGTCATGCCCGGAACGTTCTACGTGTTCGACCAGTTCGTACGGGCCCTGGCCATGCTCTTCCTCAACAAGGGAACCTCCGGGACCACCACGGCGATCACGATCCCCACCGGGAACAGGGCGGCCTGATCCACCGACCCGGTCCCCACCCGTGCCCGCCCCGCGGTGACCGGCCGGGGGCGGGCACCGGCACGAACAGCCCTTCCCGGCACGGCGACGGCGCAGCGCGCCGCGCCCGGCAGCAGCTTTCAGAGGCCCAGAGCACTCACGACCAGGGCGGTCACGGCCTCGCGGTGCTCCGGGGTGTCCTGCCAGCGGAGCTTCCGCCCCGCTTCCACGGCCACGCCGAACCCGGCGTGCACCAGCACCCGTGCCTGGCGCGGGTCCAGTTCCGGGCGCGCCAGCCTCAACTGCTGCTCCCAGACGGCGATGTGCTCCCGCTGGGCGAGGACCACGGGCCGCCGCAGTCCCGCGGGCAGACCGGCGAGTTCGGCCTCGGCGACGCTGTTGAGTTCGGTGTACTCGAAGCTGTAGGCCACATAGGTCGCCGCCAGCGCGACGATGGCGTCGTGCGGGCCCGCCACCTCGCGCAGACTCCTCTCCACACCCTGGGCCAGCAGCGCCGCGGCCGGGAGACAGGCCGCGGCCAGGATGTCGATCTTGCCGGGGTAGTGGCGGTAGAGCGCGGACGGGGTCAGGCCCACCGCTTCCGCGATCTGTCCGTTCGTGACGCTGACGAACCCGTCCCGGGCGAACAGCGGTACGGAGGCCGCGAGGATCTCCGCGCGGCGCGTGCGCGGCACCGGCTGCGCGGGCAGGTCCACGGCGACGCGCGGCCCCGGCGGACCCGTCGCCGGATCACTCGCCACCACGCGTAGCGCGGACGCCAGCAGCAGTTCCTCGGCCCGGCGTTGGGCGATGGACGTGTGATGCATCGTGATGGATCCGATCGCGCCGAGGGCCGCCAGGGCGCGCAACTGCCGGTCGGCCCGCGGGTGTTCGCGCTGCACCGCCTCGTCCACCCGCCCGGCCAGCCGGGCGAACTTGACCGCCAGGCGTCGGCGGTCCTCGCGGCGGAGGTAGCGGGCCTCCCACCGGTAGACGCCTCCCGACGCACGGTGAGCGACGGTGATCCGGGTGACTGCGGCGAGCACGTGTGCCGACGCCGCCCCGGGCGGCACCTCGTCGAGCGCCGCGACCAGGCCGTCCACCATGACGTCGGCGCACTCGGCGAATAGCGCGTACTTGTTCGGGAAGTGCCTGTACAGAGCGGCAGCGGTGATCCCCACGCCGGCCGCGACCTCCTCCATGGACGCCGCGTGGTAGCCGCGCTCGCTGAAGACCCGCCCGGCCGCCTCGACGATGAGCTGCCTGCGGTTGCGGGGCCGCGTGGCCGCGGTCGCGCCGGCGGCCGGACGCGCGGACGGGGAGGCGGAGGCCATGCGGATCAGTCAATCACACGTCGTCAGGGGGCCGGGATCCCTCGGCGAGTGCTCCCGGACGTGATTCCCGCAGCGGTGGTCAGGGGAAGGTGAGGACCGGCTTGACCACGCTGCCGTCCCGCATGGCGGCCACCGCCGCCCCGATCTCCTCGAACGGGAACGTGGTGACCAGCCGGTCGAGCGGGAAGAGGCCGCGCCGGTAGAGGCCGATCAGCTCGGGGAGGAAGCGGCCGGGGTCGGAGTCTCCCTCGATCACTCCGTGGACGCGCGCACCCTTGGCGAGCAGTGCCATCACGTCGAACGTCACCTCACCGCCGAGTCCGAGCAGAGCGAGTTCGCCGCGCGGTCGCAGCGCGCCGACGGCCCGGCGGGCCATCTCCGGACGCCCCGTGGTCTCCACCACGTAGTGCGCCCCTCCTCCCGTGGCCTCACGCAACGCCGCCACCAGGCCGTCCCCCGGGGACAGGGCCGCCCGAGCGCCGAGTTCCACGGCCAGGGCACGTCGGGAGGAGACCGGGTCGACGGCCACCACCGGGTCGCAGCCCACGGCCACCGCAGCCATCAGGGCGCTCAGGCCGACCCCGCCCGCGCCCAGGACCACCAGGGAGGTGCCCGGCCCGGGGCGCAGCCGGTTGAGTACCGTTCCCGCGCCCGTCTGGCCGCCGCAGCCCAGCGGCGCGGCGACCTCGGACGGCAGGTCGGAGGGGATTTTGACCATGCCGCGCTCGTGGACGACGGCATGGGTGGCGAAGCTGGACTGGCCGAAAAAGCCCGCACACAGGGCTGAGCCGTCGAGGGAGAGCGGAGTGGAGCCGTCTTCGCGCCCGCCGGAGAAGTTCAGGGCAGGCGCGGCGCGACAGTAGGCCGGGTGGCCCGCCGCGCACTCTCCGCAGGCCCCGCAGCTGGCGAAGGTGAGGCAGACGCGGTCACCGGGCGCGACGCCCGTCACCTCAGCGCCCACCGCCTCGACCAGACCGGTGCCCTCATGGCCGAAGACCATCGGGGTGAGCTGCCGGGGCCAGGTGTCCCGCATCCCCAGATCGGTGTGGCAGACGCCCACCGCGTTCATCCTCACCAGCGCCTCGCGCGGCCGTGGACCTTCGAGCTCCGCGTCCCGCACGACGAACGGTGCGCCCGGCGCCTCCACGACCGCAGCGCGGACGTGTCTCACGATTCCCCGGCGGTGCGCGGGGTCTCCTCCACCAGCCCGATCTCGGGGGCGCGTTCCAGGAAGAAGTAGTAGAAGGGGCCCTCGGCCGGGACCCCCTTGGCGTTCATGATGCCCATCAGCGTGTTCCCGTCCACCCGCTTGAAATGGTCGAAGACCGGCCGACCGTCGTAGACCATGGTGGCCGTCGGCTCGCCTCTGAACTCGACGGTCCACAAGCTGGCCTCGCCCTGGCCGAGTTCGAGGTTGGAGTAGAGCTCGCCCGCCGCGTTCCGGCAGACCAGCGGCTTGGCGTCGTGCACGGAGACGAACGACTTGCCGTACCAGTCGGCCTTCGCCAGCATGCCGTCGAGCGGGTGACCGGTACGGAACTCGCCGCCCTTCCAGCCGCCGAGGATCTCCTCGGGGCGGACGGCGTCCAGTACGGCCCAGATGGCGTCGAGTTCGAGCGGGTCGACCAGGCCGTCGCGCTCCCGGAGCTTCTGGAACCGGGTGCGGGCTTCGAGCGCCTTCATGCGGGTGTCCTCTCGTGGTTGCGGAACCTGGAGCTGGAGCGGTGGTGCGGCGCGAGGCCCCGCCGGGTCACCCGGAGGTGCGCGGAGCGGAACCTCCGGGGGCGGAAGCCCGTCCGGACGGGAGCGCGGGGTCGCCGGTGACCGCGCCGGGGTGGCCCAGGGTGCCGAGGCACAGCAGTACGTGGCGCTCGGCGACCTCCTCCGCGGTGAGCGGGCCGTCCGCGCGGAACCAGTTGGCGACGCCCTGGCACATGACGAGCACCGAACGGACCGCGTCGGCCGGGAACGGCGTGGTGAACACGCCTTTCGCCCGGCCCGTCTCGACCGTGTCCAGCAGCATGTGTTCCAGATAGTCGCGCAGGGCGACGTAGCGAGCCCGGTTCCGCGGCTCCAGGCTGCGGATCTCGGTGTCCAGGAAGGCCAGCCGCTGACGGTGGGCCATGTAGAGCACGATCGACTCGACCATGCCGCAGATGCGCGCCAGCGGATCGTCCCCGGCCTCACCGGCGGCGGCCCGGCAGCGGTCGAGGACGTCCTTGATGGACGCTTCCAGCAGCGTGGCCAGCAGGGCCTGCTTGTTCTCGTAGTGGTAGTACAGCGCCGGCACCGTGACGCCGACCCGGCCGGCGATGTCGCGGACCGAAGTGCCGTGGTATCCGTGCTCGTTGAAGGCTTCCATGGAGTGCCGCAGGATCGGGTGCAGTTCGAGTGGTCCGTAGGAGCGCCAGTGCTCCGCCGGTGGCGTGGTGTCCTGGCTCGGCTCGGTGTTCAACGACTCTCCCGGGGCCTCTCGTTCGGATCGTGCTGGATCGGGGGCAAGGCCGCGATCGGCGACATCGTACGGCCGTGAGTCCTCGACGGCTCCCCTTCGGTGCTTAGCGATCGATCAGTGACGCCGGGCGAAAGGTGTCCGGCCCGGTGGGACTTCCCCGATATGGCTCAGTAAAAACTGTTGCGGCACGGGGAGTTGACCGGACGGGCCCGCACTTCTACGTTTTAGCGAACGCTCAGTAAGGT
>NZ_JBHWZJ010000421.1:0-5625 GCF_042728415.1 Streptomyces sp. NPDC060198
GTATCAGACGCCCCAGCGAAGGGCGACGGTGTCACCCGCGTTGATCACGGTTGCGCGCGAGGCGGTGACGAAGGCGGAACCGTCGATGGCGGCCTTCCAGGTGTTCGAGCCGCTGTTGGCCTTGCCGTTGAGCGCGGTGACGGTGGCCGTTCCCGTGGCGGGGGTCACGCTGCTGACGCAGCCCGTGGGGGTGGCCGCCGTGGTGGCCGCGTCCAGGAGCGTGCCGAGGGTGGTGGTCGTACCGGTCGGAGTGAGGGCGACGGAGCAGACCTTGATGCTGCCCGTGCCATCGTCGACGCTCAGGGCGAGCTTCGTCGCGGTGCCGGAGGCGAAGGTCGTCTGGGCCACCCACTGCGGGGCGCCGGTGGTGGTCGGCACGGGCGGGGTTGCGGTGAAGCCGCCGCCGGCGACTGCCCTGAGTCCGTCGACGGACGCGTAGGCGGAGGGGGAGGTGTCGGCGGGCAGGTACTTGAAGCCGCCGCCTGGGTTGAACTGCTGGGCGATGAGGAAGTCCACGGGGGTCTTGCCCGCCGAGGTCAGGAAGTCGCCGGTCTGCGGGTTGATGCCGCAGGCGTTGAGGCCGGAGACGGCCCAGCCGTTGGAGTCGGTGTTGACGCCGAACATGGCGTTGAACGCGCCGCTCGCAGGCACCAGTTTGCTCTTGAGGAACGCCTTGGCCTGGGTGATGTCGGTGTCGGTGTTGGGGACGCCGACCGAGCAGAGCGCGGCCATCGCCGCGCCGGTCATGTCGATGTCGCTGGTGGTGGCGAGCTGGGCGGCGTCGCCTTCGGCCTTGCTGTAGTTCCAGCCGCCGTCGTCGTGCTGGTTGGCGCGGATGCGGGTGATGAGGGAGTCGCGGAGCGCCTGCGGTGTGCGCTGGACTCCGGCCTGGGTCTTGGCGCCGCCGAGGGCGAGGGCGGCGAACACGGTGCCGTTGAAGTTCGAGGAGGGGCCGAAGTAGCCGGGCTCGGCAGTCTGCCAGTAGCTGTAGATGTCGCCGATCAGGTTGCGC
This sequence comes from Streptomyces sp. NPDC060198, assembly GCF_042728415.1. NCBI lineage: Bacteria > Bacillati > Actinomycetota > Actinomycetes > Kitasatosporales > Streptomycetaceae > Streptomyces > Streptomyces sp. NPDC060198. Next base: position 1,013 of record NZ_JBHWZJ010000421.1, read on the forward strand.
GAGGCCGAGACCCGGGCCGGGTCGATGCCCGCGGCGTAGGCGTTGAGGGCTGCCCGCTCGTAGTCGGTGACGACCGGCGCGGTGGACGGCCAGGTGGTCGTGGACAGCAGGGTGCGGTAGACGGTTCTCGCGTTCTTGGTGGTGTCGCCGCCCGGTGTGACGTCGACCGCGGCGGTGCCGGCGGCGGCGAGCGCGCTGAACGCCCACTCGTTGGAGAGCCCGGACGAGGCGTACGAACCATCGGCCGCCTGCAGGGACTTGAGGTAGGTGACGCCGTTCGTCTTCGACGTGGCCATCTGGGCCGGTGTGGCCGTGGCAGCCGCCGGCAAGACGCTCAGGCAGAACGCGCCCAAGGACGCGGTCGCCGTGACGGCGAGACGGCGGGAAATCGTATGACGGGACATGGCCTGCTCCTGTGATGAGGGGCGTGCGCAGCCCGGACACCGCTTCCTCGCCTCGTGGCAGGGCAGCGGGCAGGGGCGCCGCCCGAACGCGTGGACCGGCTTCCTGTGATGCGTCGCCGCACGGGCATTCGGGCTCGGAAACGGCCTCCGCCGTCCCACACCGCTGCGCGTCAGCCCCGGAGTCTCACCGGGTTCCCCCCTGTGGCAGCCCAGGACGCTACCCGAGGACTCGCGTCCTGTCAGCCACGCTCCGGACGGTGATCTCCGCCTCCCTGGGGCCGTCTTGACGGGGCATGAGGTGCCGTGCTGCAATCCGGCTGATACGCACTGAGTTCCAGGGGAAGCCGGTCTGAATCCGGCGCTGACCCGCAACCGTAGGCCCGGCTTCGCCGGGCGAGCCGGAATGCCTGGAGCGTGATCTACAGCGAGAAACGCCGTCGCGGACTACGGCGTGGTCGACCAGCCCTGCCCTGCGGTGAACCGTGTGCGGCGCGGGCTCCTCCACCACGTTTCCCTCCCGTCGGAAACAGGACGAGGGGGCCGTGGTGAAGAGCGCACAGCGAAGAGACCGGAGGCGGGGGCCCAGAGGGCTCCTGCCCCTCATGTCCGCCGTATCGGCGGCGTTCCTGCTGCTTGCCATGTGCGTGACACTCATCACGGTCACCCCCGCCGCAGCCGATCCGATCGAGGACTGCACGGCAGCCAGGGGCGTGATCGTCGCCGTGGACTTCGGCGCCTTCGGGGGCGGGATCGAGCGGGGCTGCGACACGACGCCGACGACCGGATACGAACTCCTCCACACGGCGGGCTTCACCACGGATGGGACGGAGCACGACGGCCCGGCGTTCATCTGCCGGATCGGCCTCGGAGCGGGGGTCCAGTACCCGACGCCCGATCAGGACGCCTGCGCCCTCACCCCGCCCGCCACGGCCTACTGGTCGTACTGGACCGCCTCACCGGGCGCGTCCACGTGGACGTACAGCCAGTACGGCGCCATGGAGCGCAAGCCGAAGGACGGGGACGTCGACGCCTGGGTGTACGGCGCGACCGATGTCGGAGGGACCACCGGCGGCCCGGCATTCGCCCCCGACGACGTACGCGCCGACGGCGCCGGAGAGACCCCTGATCCCGAGCTGACGCCCCCCTCGGTCCCGGCGGGGAAGGTCGACACCGCGTTCGCGGCGGCCTGGGTCGAAGGACTCCTCACGGGCGATGGGAGCGTCGTGGACGAGGGCGCCGACACGGCCAACTACCTGCTGACCACCGAAGCCGCCTTCGCTCTTGCCGCCGCGGACGGCAGGAGTGCGACGGTGGACAAGACCGTCGCGTTCCTCGACGCCCACACCGACGCCTACGCCTACCCGGCCGGCCCCGGCCAGGCCCCGGACGCGACCGCCGCCGCCAGGCTCGCCCTCGTCGCCGAAGCCACCGACGGCGACCCGCACGACGTGGGCGGCCACGACCTGATCGCCGACCTCACCGCCCACATCTGCACGGCCGGACCCGAATCCGGCTCTCCCACCCCTGGGTGCACCGCCAGGGGCGACTTCCGCGACGGCGGTTACGCGGACGGCCAGGCACTCGCCGTCCTCGCGGTCGCCCGCGCCGACGCCGACGTGCCGTCGGAAGCCGTCGAGCGGCTGGCCCAGTTGCAGTGCGCCGACGGCGGCATCACCAGCATCCTGATCCGTCCGGGCGAGAACTGCGACGGCGACCCCGCCACCACCGGCCTCGTCGCCCTCGCCCTGCACGAAGCAGGCGGCTACGAAACAGCCGTCACCCGGGCGCGGACCTACCTCAAGAAGGCTCAGCGCGCGGACGGTTCGTTCCCCGGCTACACCGGCGCCACGACCGGCAGCGTCTCCGCGACCGCGTACGCCGCCCAAGCGCTCCGCGCGCTCGGCGACACCGCCTGGGCCGACGCGGCGGTCTCCTGGCTCTCGCGCGAACAGCTGGACGGCGGCGGCTTCGGCTTCGAGGAGGACGCCGCCGACCCGGCCCTCTACCCGACGTCCCCCGCGATCCTGGCCGGAGCCGGCACCGACCTCGCCCGTCTGACCACCGAGCAGCCCGACCCGACCGACCCGCCCACGACCAAACCCCCGACCACCGACCCGACCCTTCCGGCCGGCGAAAGCCCCGACCTGAGAATGGGCGTCGCCTACCTCACCGACCCGGCCCGTCTCACGCAGGGCCAGTACTACACCGTCGCCCCCGATTCCTCCCGCGCCGACTTCGGGCTCACCATCGACGGTGCCTACGCACTCGCCGCGACCGGTCTGGACAATGACAAGCTGCGCGGCATCGTCGACTTCCTCGACGACGACGGCGGCAAGGACGGCGAGGACAGGACCCTGCGGGACTGGACCGGCATCGGTACGCAGTACGCGCTCGGCGGCTCGCTGGGCAAGGCGGCCCTGCTGGCCGAAGCCGTGGGCCGCGACCCGCACGACTTCGGCGGCGACGACCTCATCGCCGCTCTCGGCAAGGCCGTGTGCCCCGCCCCGAGCACGGCTCCCGACCGCAGCTGCGCGGCCAAGGGCGCCTACACCTACGCCCCTTCGGTCTTCTCCCAGTCACTCGCGATCATGGCCCAGCTACGTGCCGGTGAGCGGTCCGCCGCGAAGGAGCCGATCGCCTACCTGCAGAGCCTCCAGCACGACACCGGCGCGTGGCCCAGCCTCATCCCCACCACCGGCGACTCCGACGTCGACTCCACCGCCATCGCCGCGATGGCCCTCGACCTGGCCGGGGGCGAGAAGGCCGACGACGCGGTGGCCAAGGCGCTCGACTGGATCGCGGGCAAGCAGCTCGCGGACGGTGGCTTCCCCGGCGCGGCGGGCAACTCGGTCAACTCCGCGGCCCTCGCGGTCCAGGGACTCTCGCTGGACGCGGAGCGGTACCCCTCCGAGATCGCCGCCGCCCGGACGTTCCTCGCGGGGCAGCAGAACACCGACGGCGGGTTCAACGTGGCCGAGGAAGGCCAGCGCGGCTCCGACCTGCGGGCCTCCACACAGGCGGTCGGCGGGACGACCGGCATCTCGTTCGGACGGCTGGAACGCAGCCTGACCGACACCTCGCCCCAGCCCACCCCCAGCCCCAGCGCCTCCGCCCCGCTGATCGTCACGCCGGATGATCCTGCCGGAGCGGACAGCGGCGACGGCGCCGACACCGGTGGCACCGGATCGGGGGGCGGGGTGCTCGCCTCCACCGGCGTGCAAGCAGCCACGCTCTCGGCGCTCGCCGCCGTACTGGTCGCCGGCGGATGGCGCGTCGTCGTCATGGCGCGCCGCCGTCGCACCGCCGCCGGGAGCCGGATATGAGCATCCCCGCGATACCGGTACGGCGGAGGGTCGTGCGGGCCGTGGCCGCGCTCCTGATGTCGGTGGCGGCTCTCACTTCGACCGCCTCCCCGGCCGCGGCGGACCCGCAGGCCATGGGCCGGTGCACCACCGGCTCCGGGGCGGTGCTGGCCGTCGACTTCAGCCACTGGGGCGGCCCGGTCTACCGCTCCTGCGGTACGACTCCCACGACCGGGTACGAGCTGCTGAACCAGGGCGGCTGGCGCACCACCGGCACCGGGCACGACGGCCCGGCCTTCATCTGCCGCATCGGCTACAGCGGCCACCAGGGCGGGAAGCAGTACCCGACACCTCAGCAGGACGACTGCGTCCTGACGCCGCCCGCCTCGGCGTACTGGTCGTACTGGCACGCCGACCCCGGGGCGGACGACTGGGAGTACAGCCAGCTCGGCGCCATGCTGTACCGGCCGAAGCCCGGCAGCGTCGACCTGTGGATCTTCGGCGGAACGAACATCGAGGGCACCGAGGGCCGCCCGCAGATCTCGCCGGACCAGCTGCGGGCGCACAACACCAAGCCCAGCGGAAACGTCGGCAACCCCGCCTCGACGGAGAAGGCCCCGGCCCTGCCGCCCGGCACCGACACCGGCCCCACGGTGTCCACACCAGCGAAGTCCTCCGCTCCGGCGACCGCACCGCCGAAGTCATCGCCCGCCACCACGAAGCCGACCGTGAAGCCGTCCACGACCGCCTCGCCCAGTGCGTCGCCTTCCGCCGCGCCCAGCGCCGCGGCCACGCCCGTCCCGGCAACGTCGCCGACCGGGCCCCGGGTCGTCGACGCGGCCCCCGCCGCCGACGCCGCGTACGACACCGGCTCGATCCTGCCGGTCGTCGCGGGCGGCTCCCTGAT